>NZ_JBHVXZ010000013.1:0-116024 GCF_042881395.1 Amycolatopsis sp. NPDC058278
CGGCTTCACCGCGCAGAACGGCGACCACCGCAAAGACCCGGGCGAGGGCCTGAAGGGCGTCAAGATCACCGTGGTCGGTCTGCACGACATCGACCGCCGCGCCACCACCCGCACCGACCGCAACGGTGACTTCCGGTTCACCGGGCTGCCGGTCGGCGAATACGAGCTCCGCGTGACACCGCCGGCCGGCTGGTGGCTGACCTACGGGTCCGACGTCGGACTTGCCGACGTCCGGGCCGACGAGTACGGCGAACTCGTCTTCGACGTCGAGCCCCAGCCCTGAAAAAGCGGTCGTCTCCCTCGGCTCGGAGGAGACGACCCGCTGGTGTTCAGGCTGTGAGCGGCGGGCACCGCGGCCGGCGTTCCAAGAGCTTGGTGGGGCGACGGACGATCCCTGGGCCTCCGCTTGCTGGACCGTCCGGGTCACCAGGGGATGGCGCCGTCGTCGTTGAAGAAGGAGCCGTTCGGTCCGCCGTCAGGCAGTGTGGCGAGACGAATCGCCGTGGCCGCGGCCTCTTGAGGTGGACGTCCTCGGAAGCCGCTGAAATCGGTCGCGACCAGGCCCGGGCAGGCGGCGTTGATGAGGATGTCCGTGCCCGTGAACTGTCGCGCGTAGTGCACGGTGACGGCATTGAGGTACGACTTCGTCGGCGCGTAGGCCGCCATGATCGGGCCGACTTCGATGTCCGGGTCCGCCTGCAAGGTCACCGACCCGACGCTGCTGGAGATGTTGACGATGCGCGGTGACGTCGCGCGCCGCAGGAACGGCAGCATCGCGTTGGTCACCCGGATCACGCCGAAGACGTTGGTCTCCACGATCTTGCGAACGACGTCGAGGTCGAGCGTGGTCGGATCCTGCCTCCATCCCGGTCCCATCTCTCCGGAGATGGCGGCGTTGTTGACCAGAGCGTCGAGGCGTCCGCCTTGACGCTCGATGAGTTCCGCGGCCTCGGTGACGCTGCGGTCACTGGTGACGTCCAGCGGGACCGCGAACGCGTCCACCCCGGCAGTGTGCAGCGTCTTCACAGCCGCCTCGCCCCGGGCTTCGTCGCGGGCACCCACCGCCACGCGGTAGCCCCTTGCACCCAGCCCTGCGGCGATCTCGTATCCGAGTCCTTTGTTCGCGCCGGTCACCAACGCGAGCTGCTTGTCGCTCATGACCTTGATCCTGCCCACCGGCGAGCGCTGTCCCAACACCGATCAGGTGCGCTGTCATACCCGTCCGGTATCACCGCAGTATCGTGGTGCGGTGGACACGCTGGAGACCCGCGAGCTGAGGTACTTCGTCACCGTCGCCGAGGAACTGCACTTCAGCCGGGCAGCCGAGCGCCTCGGCATCGCTCAGCCGCCCTTGTCCCGGGCGATTCAGCAGCTCGAACGGCGTCTCGGTGTCACTCTGCTCGAACGCAACCGCCGCGGCGTCACCCTCACCGATGCAGGCCAGGTGCTCCTCGACGAGGCCCGCGCCATCCTCGAAGCAGCCGCGGCGGCGGCCCGGCGCACCCGCCGCGCCGCGGCCTCCACGAACCGCCTGACACTGGCGACGAAGGCCGGCGCCAATCACGAGCTGTTGCGGAAACTTCTCGATACCCACGCCGCCGAACCCGACGCGGCCGAAATCGACGTGCTGGTGTGCGGAATGGGAGAACAGGCGCGGATGTTGCGAGACGGCCGCGCCGACGTGGCGCTCATGCAGCGCCCCTTCGCCGACCTCGCCGGGTTCGACACCGAAGACCTGCTTACCGAGGAGCAGGTCGCCATCCTGCCCGCGGGGCATCCCCTCGCCACGCGGACGTCGCTGACCATGGCTGAGATCAGCGGTTTGGCGGATCCACCGCTCGCCCGCTGGCCTTGCAACGATGGCGCTTACCCACCCGGCCCGGGCCCCGAGATCCACGACCAGTCGCAGCTGGCGCAGCTGATCGCCCTCGGGCACACCGTCGCCGTCACGAGCGCCTCCGCCCGATCGTGGCTGTGGAGCGCACATGTCGCCGTTCCCCTGACCGGCGCATCTCCCGTCACCACCGTTCTCGCCTGGCCTGCGCACAGCCGCTCCCTGGCCGTCGCCAGGCTCGTCCACACGGCAGCCCACCTGTAACCAAGATCCTTCAAGACTCCTGACGCGCCGAAGCAGAGGCGCCATGCCGGGCTACAGGCGAATCTCCGGGCAGGCACCGGGGTTGTCCCGGATGGCACGAGTTGTCCCATACGACACGCTTTCACCATGAAGCCTCGCAATTCCGCAGGATTACGCCGCGCCATAGGTCTCGCCTGCGGGACCCTCCTGCTCGCCACCACCCTCGCCCCCGCAGCATCAGCCGCTACCTTGCCACCGCTGGACCCCGCTGCGATGCGCACGGCCATAGCCGGGCTGCCCAACGACGAGGCCAGCGGCGCCCTGGTGCAGGTGCGCGGCTCGGCCGGCACGTGGGTGGGCACCTCAGGCGTCGCCGACATCCACTCCGGCCGGCCGGTGCCGGCGGAGGGCCGCTTCCGGATCGGCAGCATGACCAAGACGTTCACCGCGACCGCCGTGCTGCAACTGGCGGCCCGGGGCCGGCTCGACCTGAACCGGACCGTGCAGAGCTACCTGCCCGACCTGCTGCCCGCCGATTACGCGCCGATCACCATCCGCCAGCTGCTCAACTACACCGCCGGAATCCCCGGGATCAGGATCGACCACAAGGACCCGACCTGGTTCCTGGCCCACCGGTTCGACACCTGGACCCCACGTCAGCTGATCGACCTGGCCACCGCCGGCCGGCCGATGACGTTCGCCCCCGGCACCAAGCAGGACTACGACAACATCACCTACCTCGTCCTCGGCATGGTCATCGAGAAGGTGACCGGCCGCCCGTACGGCGCGTCGATCCGCGAGGGGATCATCCAGCCGCTGCACTTGTCCGCCACCTCGGTACCGGGCACCGACATCGAGATCCGTGGCCCGCACGCCCATGGATACGAAGCGGTCACCACCGGCGGGCACACCGACTACGTCGACATCACCCAGGCCAACCCCACCTTCCAGTGGGCCGCCGCGGAAATGATCTCCAATGCCCCGGACCTCGACCGGTTCCTCACCGCACTGGTGTCCGGCCGGCTGCTGCCGCCGGCGCAGACCGCCGAGCTCTTCGCGATCCCGGACGTCCCCGACTACGACGGTGACGACGACCCCGGCAACGACAAACCGGCACACATCGGCGGCGGGCTCGCCCAGATGACCATCGGCCAGGTCGTGTTCTGGGGCAAAACCGGCGACCGGCCCGGGTACGCCAGTGGCATGGGCACCACCTTGGACTTGTCCCGCCGCTTGGTCTACTCGGTGAACACCCTGCACATGGGTGGGGACATCCCGCAGACCGCACAGCGCATCATCATGGCCGCGGCCAACGTGGGCTGAACCACCCCCGCAACGCCGGTGGACATGAACGTCCCGCCGTGAACACCACGGTCCGATGCTCGGTTTCCGCCGTGACCACACCGCAATCACGGCGGAAACCGGCAACGACCGTGATCCAGTTGCCGAACGCCACCGCCGCTTGGATCATCTCCTGGTCGCTGCCGACAGCGATGGCGTACTCGGCTATCTGCTGGGTTGGGCGGCACGGCGGAACTGCGCCCTTTCCGCCCTGGCTCCCCGACGTGCGACGCCGTTCTACCTGGCTTTGGGGGATGAGGAGTCGGCGACCTACCTTCGCAAGGTGCTGCCGACGCGAGAACTGCCCTGACCGTTCGGCTGCGACCAACGGCATCTGGTCGGCTGCCGCGCGTTCGAGCCGGAGCCGACAGCGCGACCAGCGGCAGCGGTTTCAGACTGCCGGGCCGTTGGCGCAGAGGGTTGTCGCCGCCAAACGACATACCCTCGAGATTCCGGTGAAGATCCGGCCCAGCAGCGCGATGCGGCGGGCGTGGGTGCTCGATGGGCCTCGGCCGGGCGGCTGCAAGACTGGGCGTCAAAGTGACGACGCGAAGGAGCTCGCGGTGGCCTCTGATGCCCTTGAAGGACCGGTGCCGGCGTCGAGCGGGCCGCGGCAGCCGGTTCTTGCGCTGTTGGACAAGGCCATCGGCTTGCAGGCGCCGCTGGTGCGCAGGAACATCGCCCGGGCCCGTCAGCGCAATCCGGAGGCGACACCGGTGGAGGTCGTGCGCACCCTGGAGCGGATGTACGTCAGTGCCCTGACGGGCACCGGGGCCGCGGTCGGGGCCACCGCGGCCGCGCCCGCCGTCGGCACCGGGGTCGCACTGGCATTGTCGGCGGGCGAGGCTTTCTCCTCGCTTGAACTGAGTACCCTGTTCGTGCTCTCGGTCGCCGAGGTCCACGGGGTCCGGCTGGACGAGATCGAACGGCGGCGGACGCTGGTCATGGGGATCCTGCTCGGCCAGTCCGGTTCCTCGACCATCGTGGGCAAGGCCGCCGAGCGTACCGGTCAGCACTGGGCCCGCCAGCTCGTCAGCAAGGTGCCCATGACGACGCTGAACCAGATCAACAGCGTCCTGGGCAAAAACTTCGTCACCAAGTACGGCACCAAGCAGGGCATCATCGTGCTCGGCCGGGTGGCGCCGTTCGGCATCGGCGCGGTGATCGGCGGTGGCGCCAACGCCACCGTCGCCGCCCTTGCGGTCCGAGCCGCCCGGCGCGCGTTCGGTCCCGCGCCACAGTCATGGCCCGGCACAGAGCTGCCTCCCGGCTCGGAGCCCTCGGATCGTTGAGTGCGTTCGGGGTGGACGCGATAACCGGTGGACCGGTACGTGCGATCCACCTAACCTTCCGTCGAACCGGATGGCCTTCCGTCCGAAGAGGTGCATTTCATGAATGTCCGGGTAGCCCGGCCGTCCACGGCCGACCCAGCGCTGAGCACCGTGCACTACCCCTTGGACGTAAGGAATTCCCGAAGTGGATCTACCCCGTAGCTTCACCATCCGCGAGAGCAGCCACCGCATCCACAACCCGCTCACCAGCCGGAAACTGGCCGACCTGGGCGAGGCGCTGAACCCACCACCCGGCACTCGGCTGCTCGACCTGGCCTGCGGCTCGGGCGAGCTGCTGTGCACCTGGGCCCGCGATCACCGCATCACCGGAACCGGCGTCGACATCAGCACCGTGTTCCTGGCCAAGGCCCGGGCGCGAGCGATCGAACTGGACGTCGCCGAACAGGTCACCTTCACCCATGGTGACGCGTCGGATCACGTTGCCGACGACCCGGTCGACATCGCGTCGTGCGTCGGTGCGACCTGGATCGGCGGCGGCGTTGCCGGCACCGTGGACCTGCTCCGGCGCAGCCTGCGCCCCGGCGGCATGATGCTGATCGGCGAACCGTTCTGGCGCAGGGAACCCCCGGACCAGGCCACCGTCGAAGGCTGTCACGCCACCAGTGAAGACGACTTCCGTCTCCTGCCGGAGCTGCTGGAACAGTTCGGGGAGCTGGGTTGTGACGTCGTGGAGATGGTCCTGGCCGACCAGGACAGCTGGGACCGCTACGTCGCGGCTCAGTGGCTCAACACCCGCCGCTGGCTGGACGCACATCCCGACGACGAGCTGGCCGAGCAGATGCGCGCGGAACTCACCGCCGCTCCGGTACGCCACGCCCGCTACCAACGCGAATACCTCGGCTGGGGCGTCTTCGCTTTGATGAACCGCTGACACCGGCGGCCGAGTGAGTCCCGATGACCCGGCACCGGGACTCACTCACATCGGCTATTTGAGACTGGGCGGCAGGACCGGGCGTCTCCGGAGCTGCCGGCAGTGCGACGCCTCGTCCCAGTTCCGGCTCAGCCCATCACCGTGCCCGAGTTCGCCGTGTTTCGGTTGCGCTTACGCGAGAACGCACCCAGGTCGATCTCCAAGCCGGTGCGCGGGGCCCGGAACCGGACGGGCGACGCGTCGTGGTCGACGCCGTTCTCCACCTGGGTGATCAGCTCCGTCATCAGCTGCCCCACCACCGGCGCGTTCTTGAACTGGTTGCCGCTCGTTCCGATCGCGACGTAGAAGCCCTCGAGTTCGGTGCGGTCGTAGATCGGGGTCCAATCGTCGGCGACGTCGTACACGCCCACCACGCCGCGCGCCCGGTTGGGCACCGCCAAGTCGGGCAACCGCCGCGCGGCCCGCGTCACCTGAGCCTCGAAGACCGCGGCCGTCGGGTGGATGTCGACGGTGTCCGGGTCGTCGGTCCACTGCAGCGGATCGCACTCCGGTTCCGTTCCGCCGACGAGCAGGTGTCCTCCGACTTCCCCGCGGAAGTACGTGCCCAGATCCATGTCCGCCACCACAGGGCCGCCATAGCCCTGCAGAACCGGCACGTGCGCCACTTCCTGCCGCATCGGGCGCACCCCGACGGTGAAGCCGGAACCCACGCCGGCCAACCGGTTCACCGCGCCCGACCACGGACCGGCCGCGTTGACCACGACGGCGCAGGGAATCCGGGTGCCGTCCGACAGGCGCACCGACGTCACGCGCCCGCCGGTCTTCTCCACCGCTGTCACCGTGCTGCGGAAGCGGAACTCCGCCCCGCACGCCGAGGCCGCGGCGGCGAGGTTCACGGCGGCGAGGCTCGGGTCCGAGACGTAACCGGCATCCGGGGTGTACACGCCACCGAGCGAGTGGTTCGCGTGCTCCCAGAATTCCTCGTCGTCGAGCCGCTTCGGCGGCCAATAGCGGCCGACGTCGATGCCGGGAACGCGCTCGGCGAAGGTCGCGCTGTCCCATTCCTCGTAGGGAACACCGATCTCGTCGAACAACGGGAGCCATGACGTACGCGGAGCCGCCTCGACGTCCAGCACGACCAGCCCGCTCTTGCGGAACACCGCGAGGTCGCCGACGTCGTGCCCGAGGTGGCCGGCCCAGTCGAGCCAGCCGAAGTGCGCCTCCCACGCCGTTGCCACCCCGGCGGTGGTGGAGAAGTTGAACCGGACGATCGCACTCGATGCCGAGGTCGACCCCTGGCCGGCCCCTGGGGCCCGATCGAGCACCACAACGCGGTTCCCCGCCCGCGCCAGCTCGAGGGCGATCGACGAACCGATCACCCCGGCCCCGATCACGACCGCATCGGCACTCGGGCGCTCACCGGGCACGGCAGGTCCTGAGGTAGCTGAGGAACGAGGCCTGCAGGCCGGTCACGTGCGTTTCGCGCAGGACCGCGCTGGTGACGGCACCGCCGCGGGCGGTCAGGCGGTGCAGCACGGTGGCGGCGTTCTTCGTGAGGTTCTGGTAGACGGCCAGATCTCCGAGAAGCTCTCGGTCGTTGAGGGTCACGTGAAGCTTGGCGGCCGGCAGGCTGTCACCCATTTCTTCGAGCATCGCGAAGATCTGACTGTCTTCACCGACGACACCGGGGCTGCCCGCGCCGATGCTCTCGAAGAGCGTGCTGCCGGTGAGCCAGGTGTAGAGGCTGAAGAGCCCCCCGTAGGAGTAGCCGAAGAGGCCGTGACCGCCGGCGGCGGTGCCGTAGTCGCGTTCGATCCGCGGGTGCAGGTCCGCGGTGAGGAAGCGCAGGAACGCGTCGGCCTGGGTGTCGCGCAGTTCGGCGAGGTAGGCGTCGGCTTCCTCGCGGGTCATCGCGCCCCTTCGGATCCCCGTCTCCACGGCGTCGATGAACTCCTGGGCGATGGGCTCTCCGGGTGGCACGAGGTCCCTGTTGCGCAGCCGTGCCCAGTGCTGGGCGTCCTCGCCCGCGTAGCCGACGCTGACCTGGATGTAGGGCTGGATCTGCTGCATGGGGTCGTTTTGGGTGACGATCAGCGGAGCCGTCATGCCCACGGCCCAGTTGCCGTCGAGCACGTACACGGCAGGCGCTTGCGTCGTGGCGGGGTCGTAACCCGGTGGTGTGGTGACCCAGACGCCGTAGTCGTGCCCGCCGCCGGAACGCAGCTCGAAGTAGTCGGTGTCGGCGAGGCAGCCCTGCCACATGGTGCTCATCGGAGGTCCTTCACAACTCGGCCGGCCTGGAGGACGAGGACGGCATTGGCGGGATCAGCGAACAGCTCCGGGTCTTCGACCGGGTTGCCGTTCCACAACACGAGGTCCGCCTGCGCGCCGGGAGCGATGACACCGGCTCGACCGGACAGGCCGAGGATCTCGGCGTTGGTCTTGGTGGCCGCCACGAGAGCGTCCATCGGTGTTTCGAGCTTCGCGCGCAGCCTGAGCTCTTCGCCTCGGCGCTCCTGCGCCGGGCCGATGAGATCGGAACCCAGCCCGATCCGTACCCCGGCCTCCTTGGCGACGGCGAGCGCCTCGGTCATCCGCTCACGAACACCCAGCACCCGATCGCGGGTGGATTCGTCGAGGCCGGCCCCGGCGGTGTCGTGCAGCAGCTGCTCGACGACGGCGAACGTGGGCACGAGGGCGACCCCGCGAGCAGCCATCAGGGTGGCGGTGGGTTCATCGAGGTCGGTGCCGTGCTCGACACAACGCACCCCGGCCTCGACCGCGTTCCGGATGCCGTCGTTGTTGTGGGCGTGGACCGTCACGTAGGTGCCCCGCGCCGCGGCCTCCTGGACCGCGACGGCGATTTCCTCGACGGTGAACTGGGTGTCGGTCAGCCGGTCGTGCGCGCCGACCACTCCGCCGGTCACGCAGAGCTTCAGGAAGGAGGCTCCGCGACGGAAGGCCTCGCGCACGTTGCGCCGCAGCTCGTCCGCGTTGCCGGACATCGCGGACAGGGCGCACAGGCCGGGCAGGTGGTGGCTGCTCCACAGCTCGGTGGGTTCCCAGTCGGCTCCGTAGTAGCCGTGGCCGCCGATCTGGCACTGAACCGGTCCGCACGACAGCACGCGCGGGCCCCGGACCTTGCCCTTCGCGATCGTGGTGACGAGGCCGCCGTCGACCCCGCCGGTGTCCCGGACGGTGGTGAAGCCGGCGTCGAGCGTCGCGCCGGCCGCGGCGAAGATGTCCGCCGCGAGCTCGGCGGCGCTGATCCGGAACGAGAACTGCGGCTGGATCGGGCTCGACAAGCCCAGGTGGACGTGCGCGTCGATCAGGCCGGGCGTCATCGTCAGCCCCTCGGCATCAAGGCGCTCGCCGCGTGCGCCGGTGGCACCGACCTGAGTGATGTGCCCGTCTTCGATGCTGACGTCGACGTCGGCCGGGTCGCGACCCGATCCGTCGACGACCGTCGCGCCGACCACTTGAGACAGTCCCACGTGTCGTTCCCTCCCTCGGTGCCGACTGCGACCATGGGGGAGCAACACGGCGTAGCCAGTTTCTTTTCCAATGGATAAACTGTGGGAGTGGTCCTGTCAAGCACGGAACGCAACGGCGACGCCCGCGAGCGTCTCCTGGCCCGGCTTCTCGACGCCTTCGAGGAGGGCCTTCCCTCGCCGGAGGTGTCGCTCCGCGAGATCGCCGCCAGGGCCGAGACCAGCCACGCCCTCTTGCGGTACCACTTCGGGTCACTCCCGGGCGTCTTGGCGGCCATGCTCGAGGCGCAGCGATCGCGTGACAACGAGGCGCTGCTCGAGACCGCCCGGCAAGGCACCTTCGACGACCTCGTCGTGGCGATCTGGCGGGCCTACACGCGCCCGGAGCAGCTGTCGCGGGTCCGCGGCTTCTTCCACGTCGTAGGGCTCGCCGCGTACAACCCCGAGGACTTTCGCGAGTTCATCGACTCACTCGACGACCTGGCCAAGATGCTGGCCTCGCTCGCGGAACGCGAAGGGCTCGGCACCGGGGAAGCGTCGACTTTGGCCACCGTCACCATCGCCGCGATGCGTGGCCTGCTCCTGCAGGAGGTGCTGACTCCGGCAGCCCACTCGGAGGACGCGGTCGCGTTGATCCTGCGCATGAGCAAGGGCCGGTCCGTTCCACGGGCACGCGGGGGGCCTTGAGCGGGTAGCCGCGTTTCGGCACCGCGAGATCGGCGTCAGCCCGCCGCAGTGCCGGAGTCGGGCCGCAGCCGTGTGAGCGCCTCGCCGGTCGCGCTGTCGAACGGCACCGAACTGTGTTCGTGGACGATCTTCCAGCCGTGGTCGTCGCGGCGGAGCCCGGCGGTCGAGCGTACCCACATCGCCACGTCGGTTCCGTCCACCATGGTCCCGCGGACGTGGAACAGGTAGGACGCGAACGCGACGTCGCCGTCGGCGACCACGTCCAGGTCGCGGATCTCCAGCTCGATCGCGGACCGGTAGGCGCCGAACCACTCCCGCAGCCGGGCCCGTTCCGCGTCCCGGCCGGTGTCGCGGAGGGGACCGACCGCGTCGAACAGCGTGACGTCCTCGGCGTAGCAGGCCAGGAGGGCGTCCAGGTCCTTCGCCGCCACCGCCGCGACGCGGGCCTCGATCACCGCCCGCGGGCCGGCGGTCACTTCAGCTCCTTGCCGAGCTTGTCCAGCCGGGCGCTGGTGCCTTGCTCGGTGAGGACCAGCCGGGTGCTTTCGCGGCGGGGTCCGCCCAGGCGCCGAACATCCGCGCGGCGGTCGCGTTGTAGGAGCGTTGCGGCTCAGCATGGTTAAGCATGTACTTAAGTTATCTCCGACAGGCTCATTGGTCAAGTAACTACTTAACTGTTTGAGGTCGGCCCGCCTAGCGGAGTGTTCGCACGGGAGCACCGACGTTGCCCGTGTGAGGCGCCTGGCCGCTGGTCGTTTGCCCGAGTAGCGCGAGAGCCTCCTCGGAGGGGGAGCCGGTGGGGGGCGTGCACACGATCAGCGACTGTTCCGGTGAGCGGGCGATCGACAGTGTCTGCTGGGTGACGGTCACCGTGCCGACGACGGGATGGTGCAGTTCGTAGGACGCGGCGTCGCAGGGTGCCACGCGGTGGTCGCCCCAGAGTGCGACGAATTCCGGGCTCTTCATCGTCAGTTCGCCGACCAGCTCGGCGAGCAGGGGGTCCTGCGGGTGTTTGCCGACGGTGCTCCGCAGGTTGCCGACCACCGCGCGGGCCTTGCGCTTCCAGTCCGTGTACAGCTCCCGGCAGTGTGGGTCCAGGAACAGCATCCGGCTCATGTTCGGCCGCCCCGCCGGGTTGTCCGGGCTGTGGAAGTCCAGGTGGCCGGCCAGCAGGGCGTGCCCGAGGGTGTTCCACGCCAGCACGTCCGTGCGCCGGCCGAGCACCAGCGCCGGGACGCCGTCCACGGCGCGCAGGAGGTCGCGCGTCTCGTCGGCGAGCTTCTCGGGCCGGGGGCGGCGCGCGGGGAGTGTGGCTGGCGGCGCCGGCGAGCCGGTTGAGGTGCTCGCGCTCGTGGTCGTCGAGCAGCAGGGCGCGGGCGATCGCCTCGAGCACCTCGGCCGAGGCGCCGCGGGACAGCCCCTGCTCCAACCTCGTGTAGTACGAGACGCTGACGCCGGCCAGCTGGGCCAGTTCCTCGCGCCGGAGCCCGGCCACCCGCCTGCGGGGCCCGAAATCACGCAGACCGACGTCTTCCGGTCGCAGCAGCGCCCGTCTGGCCTGCAGGAAATCGCCGAGTGGGCCAGGTCCGTCCATGCTCCCAGTATCCGGGCAGAGGGCCTGTTCCGGCGGGCGATCATCCAGAGCGGCAGCGGCACCGGCGCCTTCACCCCGGAACAGGCGCACCGGGTCACCGCCGCGGCGGCCGCCACGCTGGGCGTCGAACCGACCGCCGAAGCCTTCGCCGCGATCCCGGACGAGCGGTTCCTGGAGATCCTGCCCGCGCTGGCCGGACTCGACCTGCGCACCGGCACCGCCACGGACCCGCTGGCCGGCCTCAGCCCGTTCAGCCTCGTCCTCGCGGTCCAGCCCGCCGAGAGCCTCGCGGACGGCCCCGCCCGCGACGTCGACCTGCTGATCGGCACCAACACCGAAGAGGGACACCTTTACCTGGTACCGCAAGGCCATCTGGAGTCCTCCACGACGGCAGACGTGCTCGCCCTCGCCGCCAGGGTGGGTGCGGAGCCGGAGACCGAGGTCGCCGCGCACCGCGCGGCACTGCCGAACGCGACACCGGGCGAGCTGCGCTCCGCGGTGCTGGGGGAGGCCCTGTTCGGAGCCGGCACCGCCCGCATGGCACAAGCTCACGCACGGATCTCGGGCAGCCGCACCCACGTCTACTCGTTCGGGTACCGCTCGACGGCCCTGAACGGACGACTCGGCGCCACCCACACCGTCGAGCTGCCCTTCGTCTTCGACATCGCCGACAAGCCTTGGCTGCACGGTGACACCACCCTGCTCGGCCCCGGCCCCGCCCCGGACGGCCTCGCGGCCCGGGTGCACGCCGCCTGGGTCGGGTTCGCCGGCACCGGGAAGCCGGGCTGGGCCGCATACCACCCGCGACAACCCGTGGCGGAGATCCTCGGAAGCTGACGGAGGCCGCTCCGGATGGGCCTCGCATGCGACAGCGGGCCGTCTCCCTCACCGCAGGGATACGGCCCGCCGTCAGGAATCAGGGCTCAGCCGTGAGCCGCGGCCACTGCGGCTCCGGTCGGCTGGTCGGTGGCCGGTGGCATCAGCTTCGGGTACACCTTCTGGAATTTCTCGATCATCGTGGCGGACGGGATGATCCGGTTCGGGTTGGCCTGGCTCGTCGCCTGCTTCTCGCCCCACGCGCCGGCGGCCTTGCGCTGGTCGGGGGTGCCGTGGCTGTGGTAGCAGTCACCGATGGAGGCGTCGAGGTAGGCGACCTCCTGCTGGGTGCGGGCGTTCCAGCCGAAGCCCTTGGCGTGCGCGACGAAGTAGCCGCCGTAGGCGTCGGGACCCATTTCGGAGGACTCGTTGCGCGGGTAGTTGTCGTGGGCGAAGTCGACTTGGTGGCCGTACTCGTGCCCGACCACGGACTCCACCGAGACGTCGTCGAACCCGAGAACGCCGACCGTGTCGAGCAGGCCGTCACCGAGCGCCACGCGCTTGCCGCCGAGGCTGCCGGCCGGGGCGGAGAACGCGTTCAGGGTGATCAGCGGGTTGCGGCCGCCCTGCAGGGCCGGGACCTCGTAGAGCACCTTGGTGGCGAGCGCGGCGGCGTTCTTCACCTTCGCCGGCGCGAGACCGAGGCTGAAGGTCTGCGCCATCTTCGCCTGGCTGCCGAGGTCGGTGCCTTTCCAGGCGACGAGCTGGATGTTCCAGCTCTCGATGTCCCAGAAGCCGCGCAGCTTGTCGATCGTGTCGGTGGCGCGCGAGGTGTATTGGCCGTCGGTGCCGAAGACCTGAGGGCTCTTGTCGGATGTGACGCCCTGGACGTAGAGCTGGCTGAGCCCGGACAGTGCGTCGAGCGCCTTGTTCTCGAGCGGGGTCAGCTGTGACGCGAGCTTGTTCGCGTACGTCAGCAGCGAACCCTCGGTGCAACCCGGAATCGGGCCCTGCGCGGCCCGGCTCCGCGGCCCGATTCGCGGAATGGGCGACTCGATGAGCCGGTCGACGCCACGCAGCGCGTCGGCGGGCAAGCCGTTGTAGAGGTCGACGACGTCCTGGTACAGCTGCGCGACATCCTGCTCGACGGTGGATGGCGTGGCCGCGCCGGCGGGAACGGCCGTGGCGAGTGCGAGTGCCGCCACGGTTCCCGCTGCCGCGAGCGTGTGGCCGAGGAATCCGGTCCGCTTGGGCAAGGTGATTTCCCCTCTGCTGGTCCGTTTCAAGATCACCAATCGCCGCCACAGTAGGGCGGCGATTGGCGGTGGAACCGGCACCGGGGCAAGAACCCCGAAATGGCTCACGTCTTTCGGAGGGTTTCGGCGGTGCGGACATCGGCCGAAAGTACTAGGAGCCGCCGCGTCGGAAGGTCCGCGACCGAGGGGACGCTGCCGATCAGCGGGGCTCGCCGAACCAGTGGACGAGCGCGGGTTCGAGGTCGTCCGCGTTGCCTGCCCAGCACACGTAGCCGTCCGGCCGGATGAGCATCGGCTCGGTGTCCGCGCCCTGGCCCGCGCGGTGCACCCGGTCCTGCCAGCGGGCGGCGACCTCGGCGAACCGGCCGGCCGGATCGAGCAGGACGCCGCGTCCGCGCCGCAGCAGCTCGTGCGACCGGACCGGGCCGAGGTCCAGGTCCGGCGCGGGAAGGCCGACGAGCGGCTGGTTCTCGGTGCCCGGCATCGGGTAGCGGATGCCCATCCCGGACAGCATGTCGTCGAGGTGGTACTGCACGTCCCGCAGTCGCACCAGGGCCGCGAACAGGTCCTTGGCCGCCGCCAGATCCGGGTCGCCGGTGCCTTCCCAGTCCATCAGCAGGCTCTGCGCCTGGACGTTGCGCAGCACGGCGGCCGCGGCCGGGTGGCGTTCGGTGTGGTAGGTGTCGAGCAGGTGTTCCGGGGCCCAGCCGTGCACCGCGGCGCCGAGTTTCCACCCGAGGTTGAGCGCGTCCTGGATCCCGGTGTTCATGCCCTGTGCGCCGATCGGGAGGTGGACGTGGGCGGCGTCGCCGGCCAGGAACACCCGTCCGTGCCGGTACCGCGCGGCCTGCCGGGCCGCGTTGGTGATGCGGCGGGCGTAGCACAGTTCGAGCAGTTGCACCCGGGGGCCGAAAACCGCACGCAGCCCCTCGCCGATCTCGTCCTCGGTGACCGGGACCTCCCGGGGGAGTGACCGGCCCGGCCCGCCCAGCGAGAGCCGCCGCAGGGGCCTGCCCTGCGGATCGGTGCCGAGCGGGAACACCGACGCCCAGTGCCCGTCCTCGCTGCGGGTGTGCGTCATCGCCTGGTCGTCGCCGCTCAACCGCACGTCGGCGGCGACCACGGTCGCCGTGCCCGGCCGGCCGGGGAACTCGGCGCCCAGCAGCGACCGCACCGTGCTGCGGCCACCGTCGGCCGCGACCAGGTACCGCGAGCGGATGACGCCGCCGCTCGCGAAGGTGGCGGTGACCCCGTCCCCGTCCTGGGTCGTTCCGGTCAGTTCGTGGTCACGTCGCACGTGGATGCCTTGTGCGGCAAGGTGTTCTTCGAGGAATCCTTCGATCACCACCTGCGGGACGGACCGCCACGGACGGCGGTGCCTGTCCCGGGTGAGCGGGAGCGTGATACCGGCGAAGTGCGCGGTGCCGATCGGGTGGTTTCCGGTGGCCAGCAACGGTTCCAGCAAGCCGCGCTGGTCGAATGCCTCCTGGGTGCGGGATTGCACGCCGCCCGCCTTGGACAACGCGCTGCGCCGCGGCAGTTTGTCGACCAGCACGGCCGGCACGCCCGCCACCCGCAGTTCGTTGGCCAGTGTCAGGCCGGTCGGGCCCGCGCCGACGATGAGCACATCGGTGTCCATGGTTGCTCTCCTGGTGGTGTCTCGAGGGATGAGGGCAACGCTGCGCTCGTCCGCCCAGTCGCGCCAGATACCGGCTCGGTTGAGCCGATATCCGACGCCGATTACGCTCGAGACGGTGGAATCCGACTACGACGAACTGGATCGCCGGCTCGCGCACGCGTTGCAGATCAACGGCCGTGCCCCCTTCAGCACGATCGCCGAGGTTCTCGGCGTGTCGGATCGCACCATCGCCCGCCGGTACGCCCGGTTGCGGTCGGCGGGGGCGGTGCGGGTGATCGGGGGAGTCGACCCGACGGCCATGGGCGCGGTGCTGTGGTTCCTGCGGGTGCGCTGCGCGCCCGCCGCGTCGGTCCCGGTCGCCGAGGCGCTGGCGCGGCGCCCCGACACGTCCTGGGTGAGCATCACCTCCGGAGGCACCGAAATCACCTGCACGGTCCGCACCGAGAGCGAGGCCGACAGCGAGGCGCTGCTGCTGGCCAAACTCCCGCGCACCCCGCGCGTGGAGGGAGTGACAGCGCACTCCGTGCTGCACGCGTTCTACGGCGGCCCGGACAACCTGGTCGCCAAGCTCGGGTCGCTGGACGAGGAGGCGATCGAGCGGCTGCGCCCGCTCCCGGTGCCGCACCGGCCGGGACCGGTGCGGCTCGACGACTCCGACCGCAAGCTCCTCGCCGCGCTGGCCACCGACGGCCGGGCCGAGTTCGAGCACCTGGCCGCGGTGACCGGCTGGTCGCCGACGACGGTCCGGCGCCGGATGGCCGAGCTTCGCGAACGCGGGGTGCTGTACCTGGACATCGACGTCGACGGGCGCCTGTTCGGGGTCGGCCCTCGAACCCTGCTCTGGCTCTCGGTCGCCCCCGCCCACCTGGAAGAGGCCGGTGCGGCGCTGGCCGCACACCCGGAGATCGCGTTCGCCGCCGCCACGACCGGGCCGACGAACCTCTGTGCGAGCGTGGCGTGCGCGGGTCAGCGGGAGTTGTACCGGTACCTGACCACCCGGGTGGCCATGCTGCCGGCCATCACCCACGTCGAGACCGCACCGGTGATCAGGACCGTCAAGCAGGCCGCACACCCGACGTAGCGACCGCCATCGGGCCGCTGTGATCGGTACTGTCTGCCGATGGGGTTCACCGAGCGGGCGCGCCGGGTGCGTGACGGGCAGCTGGCGCACGGCAGGCGGGTCGCGGCGTTGTGTTCGTGTGTGGGCTTGTTCCACCCGATCGGCCACCGGGCGACGTTGAGCTTTCTCGGTGAGCTGGCCGGGCCGTACCAGCACCACGAATCGGCTCTGTTGCGGGCGCTCGAGAAGCTGGAGGCCAGTCGCGCAGTGTGGCACGAGGAGCTTGCTTCCTACCTCGACGCACGCGTGAGGCAGAAGCGACTCGGCCGGCGTGGGCCTTCACCCGGCGATCCGCCACCGAGCAGGATGGGTGGGCACTGGTACGCCTCGACCCCGGACGTGTCGCGTCGCGCTGCGCTGCACGCGCTCAAACTGTGGGAGCGGGACCTGCGGCCGGACCCGGCGAACCGAGAGGTGCGGTCCATCGTGCGATGCTGCATCGCCACTGGCGGGCGGTTGACGGACGAGCAGCTGGACATCGTTTCGCGCCGGCGAATGTCGGCCGAGACCGAGGAGGTTCGCTGGCCGTTCACGCTCGTGGTGTCCGCCGGCGGCGTGGCACCGGCGCTTCGCGTTCAGGGCTGCAGCGACTGGGTGCCGAGGACGGTGGCGAGGGCCAGGCGGTCGGCGTCCTCGGTGCCGGGCTCGGCGGTGTAGACGGTGATGCGCAGGTCGTCCAGGGCGACGAGCAGGGTGTCGCAGTCGAGGGTGATCGGGCCGGCCGCCGGGTGGTCGATGGTCTTGCGCCGGGATGGGTCGGGCAAGGGCGGCGGGGCCGCGGTGTCCCAGAGCTCGGCGAAGCGGGGGCTGCCGGCGGCCAGGTCGGAGATCAGGCGCCGCAGCGCGCGGTCGGCGGGGTAGCGCGACGCCGTCAGGCGCAGGTCGGCCACGAGCCGGGCTTCGTGTTCGGCCTGTTCCCGCGGGGTGTGTACGACCCTCGATGGCAGCCGGGTGACGTTGCGCCAGACGGCGTTGCGGTCCAAGCCGCGCCAGGACGTCGTGTCGCCCATGAGCGCGTCGTAGGGCGCGTTGGCCAGCACGAGCGTCCAGGTGGCGTCGTAGACGACCACGGGCGTGTGCGAGAGCCGGTCGAGCAGCCGCTGCACGCTCGGGGTGACCCGCGACGGCACGACGTCCGGGCCGGGCGGGGCGTGCCCGGCCAGCCGGTAGAGCAGGTCGCGTTCGCTGTCGGCCAGGCGCAGCGCGCGGGCCAGTGACTCCACGACCTGCGTCGACGGCGCCGTCGCGCGGCCCTGCTCGAGGCGGGTCAGGTAGTCGGCCGAGATGCCGGCGAGCGCGGCCAGTTCTTCGCGGCGCAACCCGCTGGCCCGGCGCCGGCGGCCCGTCGGCACGCCGACGGCCTCGGGCGCCGCCCGGTCGCGCCAGCGGCGCACCGTCCGGCCGAACTCCCACGCTTCCACACAGTCCATTCTGGACCAGTCCGCCCCGGTTGTCCTGGTCCTGGCAGTCCTACGAAAACCGGACGACTGGCTGCGCCACGGCCGTGCTCGCAGGCTGGCGCCATGACCGAACCCGGAACCGTCCTCATCACCGGCCCCACGCGCAACCTGGGCCGCCACGCCGTGCTGGCCATGGCCGGCCGCCCGGACGGGCAACGCCCCGACCTGCTGCTCGTCGGCCGCGCCGGACGTGACCTGACCGCCGTCGCCGGCGAAGCTCGTGCGCTCGGGGCACGGGTCCACGAGATCGGGTGCGACCTGGCGAGCCTGGCCGACGTCCGGGCCGCCGCGGCCGGCGCCCGCGAGCTGATGACCGCCGGCGCTGTCCGTCCGCTGCGTGCGCTGGTCGCCAACGCCGGCACCATGTCGCCCGACACCCGGCGGGCCTCGGCCGACGGCTACGAGCTGACCTTCGCCGTCAACCACCTCGCCCACGCGCAGCTCATCGGCGACCTGCTCACCTCGTTCACCGCCCCGGCGAGGGTCGTGCTGGTCGGCTCGAACACCTACCACGCCAACTTCTGGCGCAAGCTGCTGCACGTGCCCGCAGCCGAGTGGGCCGACCCCGTCGAACTGGCCCGCCCGGCCGACGGCGAGCAGACCCCGGGCATGGCGGCCTCCGGCGTCGCCTACTCCAACGCCAAGCTCGCGATCCTCTACTACGCCCACGAGCTGCAGCGCCAGGCCGGCCCGGGCATCACCGTGTCGGTGTTCGAGCCCGGCTGGATGCCGGGCACGGCGCTGGGCCGCGGTGCCCCCGCGGTGTTGCAGGCGATGAGCCGTGCCCTGGGCCGGATTCCCGGCGTCTCCACGCCGCAGCGCTCGGGGCCGCTGCTGGCCGCGATGGCCCTCGACGAGCGGTGGGCGCACCTGCGTGACGGCGCGTTCGTGGTGAAGACCAAGCTGACCGAGGCCCAGCCCGTCGCCCACGACCGCGATCGGGAGCGGCGGCTGTGGGAGGCGACCGCCGAGCTGCTGGAACGCGCAGCCGCGTCGCGTAGCCCGAGGTGAACCCACGGCGCGGTCAGCGCAGGGCCGGGTCGGCGAGGGCCCGGCTGCTGATGCCGGGGACATAGGCGCCCAGCGCGGTGATGAGCGTGCGGATGCCGCTGCGGGTTCCGGTGGTGAGCCGGGCGGTGCGGGCCACGTCGAGTTCGTTGGCGATGGTCAGGACGGCGAAGTCGGTGAGGTCGTCGGCGGCCAGGGGGAGGATCTCGCCGGTGAAGCGGTCCGTGAGCGGGAGCGGTGTCGCGCCGAGGTGGGCGTAGGTCCGGCTCCGGTCGCACACGCCGTAGCGGTGGACGAGGGCCTCGGCGTCGTCGCCGATGGCCGCGCGCAGGCGGGCCCGGCGATCCGGCGGCAGCAGCGGGTGCGGGAAGCCGTCGGTGCCGTAGGTGGCGTGGCACAGCGCGGCGAGGCGCGCGCGCCGGCTCCCGCCCCACGCGGCCACCTGATCGCGGACGCGCCGGAGGTGGTCGAGGAGGTGGCCGCCGGGGTGGCCGACCTGCTCCGCGCCGAGCTCGCGCAGGAGCGCGAGCGCTGGCCACTCGGCGGTGGCGGCGGCGATGGTTTCGGCCAGCGCCACCGGTCGGTCCCGGGCGATCAGGTGCCCGGCTTCGTGGATGCGGGTCACCGCGGCGTGCGGAGCCTGCCGCAGCAACCCGTCGACGTCGTCGTCGGTGACGGGCGACCCGTCGCCGCCGCGCACCAGCAAGACCGGCAGGCCGAGCCGGGCGGTGACCTCTCGCAGCCGGGCAACCCGGGCCAGGATGTCTTCGACGAGCCCGGCGTGCGGGTCGAGCAGGCCGCCCGCGGCGAGGAAGCGGCGGACCCGGCCGGGATCCAGGCCGGGCACGACGTCCACCAGCACGAGACCCGCCACCCGGGCCCGGATCGCCGGATCGCCGAGGGCGGCGATGGCGGCGAGCCCGCCCAGCGAGGCGCCGACGACCACGCATCCCGGCGGTTCGGCCTGGAGCATGGCCGCGACGTCGTCCGCGCAGAGCGCGAGCGTCCGCGGCGAGCCGTCACTGTCACCGTGACCGCGTTGATCGAAGGCCACGCACCGGAACCCGGCCCCGACGAGGACCTCGGTGACCGGCGTCCAGACCCCGCGCCGCTCACCGCCGGCGTGCAACAGCAGGAGGGTCGGCCCGGCGCCGGCCTCTTGTCCTTCGAGGACCGCGTCCGGGCGGGCGAGGCGTCGCGCCCGGGTACCTGTGGCCTCGGTCATGGCAGCGCCCCCCTCTACCTTGTGACATCAAGGTAAGACGGTAGGCCGCGATACCTTGGCTGGTCAAGGTATGGTGGTAGCGTGACCTCTCCGCGTGTGCGCCGTCCTCCCGCCGAGGCCCGGCGCCTGATCCTGGACGCCGCCGAGGGAATCCTGGCCGAGGGCGGCGTCGCCGCCGTCGGCGTCCGCGCCGTCGCCGCGCGTGTCGGCATGACCGACGCCGGGATCAGCCACCACTTCGGCAGCCGCGACGACCTCCTGGAAGCGCTGCTGCGGCACGGCGGCCGGAAGATCCGCGCCGGGGTGGAGGAGGTGCTGCGGTCCTGGCTCGACCGCGGTGCCGACCTCGGTGAGCTCGTCGACACCCTGGCCGCGTTCTACCGCGGTGGCTACGGCGAACTGGCCGTGGCGCTGCACGCCGCCGGCTGGCGGGACCGGGGCTCGGGGATGCTCGCCCCGGTGGTCGACGCGCTGCACGCACTGCGCGCCGACGCGGCCGACATCGAGGACACCAGGCTCGCCGTGGCCGCTCTCCACCAGGCCCTCGTCACCGAGTCCCGCTACGGTCCGGTGTTCCGCCGCAGCGCCGGCTTGACCGGCCGGGCGGCCACGGCCAGCGGACCGCAGCTCCGCTGGTGGGCCACGCACCTCTCCCGCTCACTCGGCCTCTCCTAGCGGGGACCACCGGGCCGATGGCCCGACGGTGGACCGTGTGGTCGCCATCCTGGCTGCCGTTCCTCGCGTTCCTCTGAACCGGCCCGGCACGCGCCCCTGTCGCCGCGACCGGGTGGTCCTTCTGGTGACCGGTGGGGGAGTGCGGTACAACCGGAAGCGTGGCCGAGCGTGTCCGGCGTCCCGACCCGCACGTTTCCGTCGAACGCGACGTGCTGGTGCGGTACCTCGACGCGTGGACGGCGACCGTGCTGCGGTCGCCGCGTGGGGCCGCCTACGTCGAGTGCGGGGACTTCGCCGCCGACGCCTTCCGGGTCTTCGGTGAGTTCGCCGACCGGCTGGACGATCACCACCTGGAGGCGGTCCTCGTCGGACGGCCGGTCCCGCCGGGCGGCGCTCCGGCGGGGCTGGCCGTCCGGACCGTCGACGACCTCCGGGAGGTCCGGGTGGCCGGGCCGATGCTGGCGCACCTGTCCGGTGCCTGGCCGCCGTCACTGGTGCGGGGCAAGGCGCACGAAGTCCTGCTCTCGGCCGAGCCGGGCACGGATCACCGGGAACGGCTGCGCGCGGCGGGCCTCGAGTGCGTGGTGGCCGTGGACCTCGTGGCCGACGACGGAACCGCGCGGTTGCTGGTGTTCGCGACGGCGGACAGCCGGCACCTGGCGACGTTCAAGAACGAGCTGTGGGCGGCGGACGAGTTCGCGGGCATCCGGTACCGCGACCCGCGTGACACCGAAGGCGCGCTGGTCGACATCTCGCTCACCCCGCAGCTGCTGCCGTTGCGGCGGGCGCTGCTGGGGGAACTGGACCGGGGTTCCCGCACCGTCGCCGAGCTGCAGCGGTTCACGCTGCTCGAGACGATCTACCGCGCCGAGGACGCCGTCGGCGCGCTGACCGCCGCCGTGGCGGCGGGTCAGGTCACCCGGCAACCGGAGAAGGGCCGGTTGGGTTCCCGCACCGTTCTCTCGGCGAGCTAGCCGGTCGTCCCGACCGGCTGGACGGCGCCGGCGGCCGGCGTCAGGGTCGGGCGGAGTGCGGTGACGACCGCCGCGGTGACGACCAGGTGCATGAGCATCAGCCCGATGACGTTGGCGGCGGTGGCGCCCACGTTGAGCAGCATCAGGTCCGGCACCCAGGTCAGGACGAGGACCGCGGGGACGACCACGCGCAGCGCGTTCGGCGCCCGGCGGGCGATCACGAACCAGCCGACGGTGCCCAGCAGCAGCCCGATGGCGGTGGCCGGCAGGTAGGACGCGGGGGACAGGCCCATGCGGATCCCGCCGTCGTCGAGCGCCACCGCTCCGAGGGCGATGACGGTGTTCACCGCGGCCGCCGCCAACAGGGCGAAGCCGAGGCGGACGGCAGTGGTGGCGGTGGGGGCGGCCGGTTTGGCGGTGGTGAGCATCGCTCCTCCTTGGGTTTAACGTGCAACCCAAACGGTAGGTTGGGTTGCGTGTTAAAGTCAAGCCGTGCGTGACGACCAACCGTTTCCCCGGCTCGGTGAAGGCGAGCAGCGAGCGTGGCTCAACCTGGTGAAGGTCCTGCTCACACTGCCGGGCGCGCTGGAGAGCCAGCTGCTGCGGGACGCCGACCTGACGCTGCTGGGCTACATGATCTTGGCGCGGCTCTCGATGGTGCCGGACGAACGCCTGCGGATGAGCCAGATCGCGGAGATGGCCAACGGGTCACTGCCGCGGATTTCGCACGCGGTGGCACGCCTGGAGGACCGGGGCTGGGTGACGCGCGAGGTCTGCACCGGCCAGGGCCGCCGGTTCACGACCGCGACCTTGACCGAGGCCGGCCGCGCCCACCTGGCCGCCTCCGCACCCGGCCACGTCGCGATGGTCCGCCATCTGGTGCTGGATCCGCTGGGCGACGACTTCGTGGGGGTCGGCGACGCCGTGGGGCGGATCGTCGAGACCCTCGGGCTGCCCACGGAAGTGCTCAAACGGCGGTAGGAATCGGTCAGCGGGCCCGGGTCCGGTGGCGGTACAGGAGCCACACGAAGTAGGGCGCGCCGATGATCGCGGTCATGAGGCCGGCCGGGAGCTGGCCCGGGGCGATGACGGTGCGGCCGGCCGTGTCCGCCGCGCAGACCAAGATCGCGCCCAGCAACGCCGCCGCGGGCAGCAGGCGCGAGTGCCGGCTGCCCACGATCGCGCGGGCCGCGTGCGGGGCGACCAGCCCGACGAACGTCAGCACCCCGATGCCGGCGACCGCCGCGGCGGTCAGCAGGACGGCGCACGACAGCAGCAGCAACCGCGTCCGGGCCACGGGCACGCCCAGTACCCGTGGCGTTTCGTCGTCGAGCGAGAGCAGGTCGAGCTCGCGCCGCAGGCGGACCAGCACCGGCGCCACCAGCAGCAGCGCGAGCGCCATCGGCACGAGGTGCGGGAAGGTCCGGCCGTAGGTCGAACCGCCGAGCCAGGTCAGTGCCTTGGTCTCGTTCCACGGGTCGGACAGGGTGATCAGCAGCGTCACCAGCGCCTGCGACGCCGCGTGCACGCCGAAGCCGATCAGCACCAGGCGTTCGCTGGTGAACCCGCCCCGGGCGGCCACGGCGAAGACCACGGCCATCGCCACCGCGGCACCCGCGCCCGCGGAACCGGTCAGCGTCCAGAACCCGACGCCGGACACGCCCGTGAGCACGGCGACCGCGCCGAGGCCCGCCCCGCCGACGACGCCGATCATCCCCGGTTCGGCCAGGGGGTTGCGGGCGACGGCCTGGGTGAGCGCGCCGCCCAGCGCGAGTGCCGCGCCCGCCAGCAGCGCGGCCACCACGCGCGGGACGCGGGTGTCCAGCACGCCGGTGACGATCGGGCCGGCCTGGCCGGTGACCCAGTTGACGACGTCGCCCAGCAGCAGCTTCGCGTCCCCGAACAGGACCGCGCCCACGGCGACGCCGGCCACCGCGAGCGCCAGCACGCCCAGGACGACGCGGTACCGGGCCGCGCTCACCCCGCCCCGCGCGCCGGCCGCGGGCGGTCCGGCGGTCGCCGAGGTGATCCGGGCCGTGCGGGCGAGGACCACGAGGAAGAGCGCGCCGAGGATGGTCGTCACGACGCCCGTCGGTACTTCGAGGGCTCGTTGCGGGCCGATGATCGCGCGGAGCAGCACGTCGGCGCCCAGCAGGAGCGCCGCGCCCAGGGCCGCGGAGCACGGGATCAGCGCGGCGTGGCGGTGCAGGCCCGGCACCACGGTCGCGAGCAGCCGGGCCACGGCCGGCGCGGCGAGGCCGACGAACCCGATGGGGCCGGCCAGGGTCACCGCCGTCGCGGCCAGCAGCACGGCCAGCGCGATCGCGGCGAACCGGAGGCGTCCGATGTGGACACCCAGCGTCCTGGCGTGGTCGTCGCCGACGTGGATCAGGTCGAGCCGCCGGGCCATGGCGAGCAGCGCGGCCAGCGCCACGCCGGCGACGGGACCGAGCGTGCGGATGCCGGCCGGCCCGTTCTGCTCCAGCGAGCCCTCGCCCCAGGCGAAGAGACCGCGGGTTTCCTGGGCGTACAACAGCAACAGGACCTGGGTCACGGAAACCAGGGCCAGCGCGATCGCGGTGCCCGCCAGCACCAGCCGCACGATCCCGGTGCCGCCCGTCCCGGACAGCGCGAGCACGAACACGGCCGCGGCCAGCCCGCCCGCGAACGCGACCCCGGTCGCGCCGAGCACGGGCAGCGAGAGGCCGAACGCGGCCACGGCGACGACCGCCAGGTGCGCTCCGGCGTTGACGGCCAGGGTGTCCGGCGACGCCAAGGGGTTGCGGGACACCGACTGCAGCACCGCGCCGGCCACGCCGAGCGCGCCCCCGACGACCAGCGCCGCGAGCAAGCGCGGCAACCGCGACTCGACCACGACGGCGGCCGTGTCGCCGGTCCCGCCGCCGAACACCAGCCGCAGCACGTCCGGCGCGTCCAGGTTCGCGGTGCCCTGCGTCAGGTGCACGGCCGAACCCAGCAGGATCAGCGCGGCGAGCCCGCCGCCGAGCAGCGCGAGCCGCCCGCGCCGCCGGACGGCGACCACGGGCGGCCGGGGCCCGGTCCGGGTGACCACCGCTATTTCTCGAGCGCGGCGACGGCCGCGTCGACGAACTGCGCCATGGACTTCGGCCCGCCGAACATCCACAGGGAATCCGGGAAGCGGTGCACCTTGCCGCTCTTGACGAACGGGAGGCTCGTCCAGATCGCATTGCCCGCCAGCTGCTGCTGGTACGGGTCGCCGTCGGCGTTGTTGGCGATGTACCAGAACCGGACGTCGGGCAGCCGGGTCAGGCCCTCGACGTCGGCCTGCGCGAGGCCGTAGACCGCGTCGCCGTCCATCGGCCAGGCGGTCTCGAGGCCGAGGCGGCCGAACACCGCGGACACCAGCGCACCCTTGGTGTAGGGCCGGATGCTGACCGAGCCGGAGGTGACGTAGGCGTCGGAGAAGGCGACTTTCTGCCCCAGGGCACCCCGTTTCTCCACCTCGGCGCGGCCCGCGGTGAGCTTCTGCTCGAACTCCGCCTTCAGCTGCGCGGCCTTCGCCTCGGTACCGGTGGCCTTCGCGATCACGTCCAAGCCGGCGTACATGCCGGCGACCGGGTCCTGGGCACTGCCGCCGTTGATGACGACGACCGGGACCTTCGCCTCGATCTGCTCGAGCGCCCCTTCGGTCACGCTGTCGGTGACGACCACCAGGTCGAGCCCCAGCGAGCCGAGCGTGTCGAGGCTCGGCTCGCCGCGGGTGCCGATGTCCTTCGGCGTGCCGTCGAGCTTTTCCGCGCTGACCCACTGGCCGTAGCCCTTGATGTCGGACACGCCGACCGGCATGACGCCGAGCGAAACGAGGTGCTCGACGGCGTTCCACTCGGTCGCCGCGACGCGCTTGGCCGGGCCGGGCAGCCGCATCTCCTTGCCGCGCGAGTCGACGACCGTGACCGGGCCGGCGCCGCTCGTGGCGGCGGTGTTGCTCGTGGGCGCCTCGGTGGTCCCACAGCCGGCCACGAAGAACGTGGCGGCCGCGGACAGGCCGAGGAGCAGCCGGGTGATCCGCATGTCTCTCCTGGGTTTTCGATGACGGCGCACCGGTCAGGCCGACGCGGTGCGCGCTCCGGTGTCGTTGAAGCGGCTCGCCGCGGTGTTGTTGAAGCGGCTCGCCGCTGTGTCGTTGAAGCGGCCGACCGCGCGGGTGTGGATGTGCCCGCCGGCCGGGTCGGGCACGACGTCCACGCGGATGCCGTAGGCGCGGGTGAGGTTTTCCGGGGTCAGCACGTCGGCGGGGGAGCCCTCGGCGGTGACCCGGCCGCCTTCGAGCAGCAGCACCCGGTCGGCGACCGCCGCGGCCTGGTCGAGGTCGTGCAGCACCACGCCGACCCCCACGCCGTGCCGGTCGGCGAGGTCGCGGACGACGTCGAGGATCTCGACCTGGTACCGCAAGTCGAGGAAGGTCGTGGGTTCGTCGAGCAGCAGCAGCCCGGTGTCCTGGGCCAGGCAGGCGGCGAGCCACACCCGCTGCGCCTGCCCGCCGGACAGGGCCTGCACGGGCCGGTCGGCGAGGGCGGACAGGCCGGTCAGCTCCATCGCCCGCGCGACGGCAGCGGGGCCGTCGGGGTCGCGGCCGCCCCACCGGGACCGGTGCGGGTGCCTGCCGAACTCGACCAGCTCCCGGACGCACACCCCGCCCGGCGCGGTCCGGTGCTGCGACAACAGGGTGATCCGCTTGGCAACGTCCTTTCCGGACAGAGCGCGCAGGTCGGCTCCGTCGGCGAAGGTGACCGAGCCGGCGACCGGCGGGTGCAGCCGGGCGAGCGCCCGCAGCAGGGTCGACTTCCCGCTCCCGTTCGGGCCGATCAGCGCGGTCACGGTCCCCGCGTCGAGGGAGACGGACGCGGCACGCACGACGACGTCGTGGCCGTAGGCGACGTCGACCTTCCGGGCGTGTACACCGGTATCGGCGAGGTGGGGCAGGGACACACGAGGACAATAAGGTCAGGCTTACCTAACTACAACGTGGCGACCGGCACAATTCGGACCCCTCGCACGGCACCACGGAGCCGGAGCCTGCTGGCCGTCGTCCTCATGGTTGAGCGTCACCGTGCCCGCCGGCACCACCGCCGAGGTGGTGATCCCGGCGCGCGACGCCCGGTCGGTCACCGAGTCGGGCAAGCCCCTCCGGTGGGCCGGCGGCGTTCTGAGCGTCGCGTACGACGCGGGGAAGAAGGCGGCCGTCGTGGTCGTCGGATCCGGGCAGTACCGCTTCCGGGCCCCGGAGTAGCCGGGTTTCCTCAGTGTTCCGCTCGGTGTTCCGCGGCGTGCGGCGGAACACCGAGGAGCCGGCCGAGGTAGAGGTCCCTGGCCACGAGGCTCACCGCCAGGTGGTCGGCGAGCGGGTCGAAGAAGGCGTTGCGGTACTTGGCGTCGGTCACCGTCGCCGCGGCGAAGTACAGGCCGGAGAACGCGGCGATGAACAGGGAGACCTGCAGCAGCTCCTGCGGTACCGGCAGCTGGATGCCGAACAGGGTGCCGCCGGCGGGGTCGCGGCCGATCCACGCCTTGATCACCGCGTGCTGCACCGCGACGATCCCGAACACCACGAAGAAGACGAACACCAGCGTGGCGAGGACGAACGTCTGCAGCACCTGGGTCAGGACCAGGACGAGGACCATGTTCGCCCGTTCCAGCTTCGTGAGCGGCAGCCGTTCGGCGGGGACCTCGTCCGTCAGGAAGGCGGCCAGCGGGGTTTCGCGCAGCTTGTCGAGGCCGACCGGGGCGGTGCGCGACTGGGTCAGCCGGGTGACCTCGTCCTTGAGCATCGCGAGCAGGAAGACCACGGCGACCACGGCCAGCAGCCCGGCGACCAGCCACATCCGCTGCCGCGGCAGGGCGGCGCCGACCTGCCAGATCTCGGTGGTGAAGAACCCGAAGACGGTGAACAGCAGCAGGAGCGGCAGCGCCCGGCTGGTCAGCTCCCCGAGCAGCCGGGCTTGGCGGTACGCGGCCCGCAGCGCCCAGCCGACGATCGAGCCGACCCCGACGAACGCGGCCGCGAACAGCCCGGCCAGGATCGCCAGCTGCGTGATGAGGCCGAGCACCGCCGCGTCGCCGTCGACGACCTGGTCGACCACGGGCACGACGACCACGAACACGGCCGCCATGACCGCCGCGGGCACGGTCCCGCCGCGCTCGACCAGCTTGCGCCGCACCCACCGCGCGGTGAGCCAGGAACCGAGGCCGGGGACGACGACCAGACCCAGCAGCAGCCCGCTGTAGCCCAAGGCGAAGAGGTCGTTCTCCATCAGCCGGTCGAAGTCCGCGTCCGTTTCACCGTCCACTGCGGACAGTACGGCGGTCAGCACCCGCCAGCCCGCGATGAACACGACGGCCGGCGCGATGCGGACGAGGAGGTGGGCGGGCCGGCCCCGCACGACGGCGGGCAGCCCCCGCCGCCGGAACCACTGCTCGACGGCTTCGACGCCGCGTTCGTCCGCCATCTTCGCCTCCCGGTCGGCGCGGTCGCCGCCGGGATGCTAGCGCGGACCCGTGGCCGGCCGGGGAACCGGGCCGACCACGGACCACGACCACGGGGTCCCCGGTCACCGCTGCCGGTTCACCGCGCTGATCTCGTCCTGCACCCGCGTGCGCAACGCCGCCGCGGCACCGGACTGTCCCGCTTGGACGGACATCGCCGCTCCGCGCACCGGACCGGCGACCGGGTACACCCGGTCCTCGCCCGGGAGGGGCACCCCCGGGCAGGTCGTCGCGCGCGGCCGGGAGTTCTTGACGAGGAACACGTTCACCAGACCGTCCACGCACGGGTTGCCCGCCAAGGCGTACTGGCCGTGGAACGGCGAGTCGTCCACCGACACCAGGGGCACGCCGGCCGAGCGGGCTCCCGACGTCGCCTGCTCGTAGCCGGTCTGCGGGTCGAACTCGCCCTGCACGACCAGGATGTTCGCCGCCGCTTCGCCGGGCACGTCCGGGAGTTCCTGCCGCGGCTTGTCGGACCAGAAGCCGCACGTTTCCCCCAGGCCGTACGCCCAGCCGAACAGCGGGTACCGCGGGCCTTGCCGGTCGCTGAGCCGCTTGTACCAGGCCGCCGGGCGGGTGGGCTGGTCACCGCACGCCACGGCGAAGCGGGTGCCGGGCGCCTGCGTGTAGTCCGGGGCGAGCCCGGCGGCCACCACCCGGTCCGTGGTCAGCTCGGCCGCCGGGACGCCGAACGTCGTCCGGGACACCGCGTCGAGGTCACCGGAGAGGGCCGCCGGGTCCGGGGGCGTGGTCCCGTCGAGCGCCTGCGCGCCCAGGAGGAAGATCAGCGCGCCGAGCACCCACCGGAGCGGGCTGCCGTTGCCGACGAAGACGCCGTCGTAGGTGTCGGGGGCGAGGCCGTGCGTGCCGTAGTACGCGCGCACGCGCTCCCACTTCGCCTTGACCTCGGCGGCCGTTCCGCCCAGCTGCGCGGGGAAGTTCCGCGCGAGCCACGGCAGGTAGACGTCGTCGAACTGCCGCTGGTCGATCACGGGGAACGCTTCGAAGTCGGCCTGCAGCCTGCCTTCGAAGTCGACGCTGGAGTCGAGCACGGTCTTGCCGGTGTGCTCCGGGAACAGCGACGCGTACTTGGCGCCGAGCCACGTTCCGTAGGAGTAGCCGAGGTAGTTGAGCTTTTCGTCGCCGAGCAGGGTGCGGATCAGGTCCATGTCGTGCGCGGTCTGCCAGGTGGTGACGAAGGGCGCCAGCGCGTCGCTCTGGCACGCCTCGGCGACGGCACGGGGAACCTGCTGGTGGGCCGCGATGCTCGCGGCGGAGCGGTCGCGGGCGTCGAGCGGTCCGGCCGGCAGCCGGCCGGACGGCACCTGGCACTGGAAGCCCTTGTCGTCGGTGCCCGCGTGGCCGGTGCCGCGCGGATCCATGCCGACGAAGTCGTAGAGCTCGTTCACCGTCGGCTGGAGTGCGGCGAGCGCGCCCGCGAGCGGGGTGCCCTGGCCACCGGGACCGCCGGGGTTGAGCAGGAGGGCGCCGCGCCGCTCACCGGTCGCGGCGACCCGGCTGATCGACACCTCGAGCTCCGGCCCGGCGCCCGGGTCGGCCCAGTCCCGCGGGACCGTGACCCGGGCGCACTGCGCGGGTTTCTCGTCCGCGGCCGGCTTGAACGGGCAGTCGCCCCAGCTCAGCTGCTGCGTGGTGTACGGGGTGAGCGGGTCGGCGGCCGCGGCGGGCACGGAGGCGGCGAAAAGGGCGGCCGTCGCGGCCGCCAGTCCTGTCCGGGAGAGACGCACCGGGATCCTTCCGTCGGCGGGTGGGGTGCGCCCGAGCCTGGCCGGGTGGCGTCCGCCGGTGATCAGCCCGGAGGACGAACTCGCCGCGTCCGCCTCGGCCCGGGGTATGAGAAGCACCCGGCGTGCGCCCGGCGGCCGCGGCGGAGATCATGGGGGCATGACCGGTTCCCGCCCGGGGCTGGGCGTCGTCGGGCGCCGCCTCGTGCAGTTCCTGCTGGACGAACTGCTCGTCTTCGGGCCGATGCTGCTGCTCGCGATCGCGGTGGTCTGGCTGTTCCACCCGCACGGCCCGGCCCTGCTGACGTTCCTGAAGGTCGTCCTCTACACGATGCTGGCGCTGGACCTGGTGGGCCTGTGGTTCGTCCACGCGTGGTGGCCCTACCGGCACGGCGGCCAGACGCCGGCGATGCGGTGGCTGCGCCTGCGGATCGAGACGCTCGAGGGCACGCACCCGTCGTTCGGCGCGTTCTTCGTCCGCGAGCTGCTGATGGTGGTCGACGGCTTCGCGTGGGGGCTGGCCGGGATCGTGGTGATGCTGGTGACCCGGCGGCGGCAGCGGTTCGGCGACGTCGTGGCGCGCACGGTCGTCGTGCGCGTCCCGCGGTCAGCGCACCAGGCCGCTTTCCCAGGCCCAGATGGCGATTTCGGTGCGGTTGCGGGCGCCCAGCTTGCGCTTGGCCGCGCCGATGTGGGTCTTGACCGTGGGCATCGACACCACGAGTGAGCGGCAGATCTCGTCGTTCGTCTCGCCGCGCGCCACGGCCTTCACGACGTCGAGCTCGCGCGGGGTGAGCGGGTTTTCCGGCGGGGTGACGCGCCGGGGGGCGCGGCGCGCGTAGTGCGCCAGCAACCGCGTGGTGATCGCGGGGGAGACCAGCGCCTCACCGTGGGCGGCCGCGTGCACGGCCTCGACGAGCAGGTTCGGCCCGGCGTCCTTGAGCAGGAAACCGCAGGCACCGGCCCGCAGCGCCGCGTGCACGTTCTCGTCGAGCCCGAAGGTCGTCACCATCACGACGTGCAGGGGCTCCGGGACGTCCGGGCCGGCCAGCAGTTCCGTCGCCCGCAGCCCGTCCACGCCGGGCATCCGGATGTCCATCAGCGTCACGTCCGGGCGCAGCCGCCGGGCCAGCCGCACCGCCTGATCGCCGTCCGCGGCTTCGCCGACGACCTCGATGTCCGGCTCGCCGTCGAGGATCAGCCGGAACCCCGCGCGGACCAGCGCCTGGTCGTCGGCGATCAGCACGCGCACCGGCACCCGGTCTCCCCTCGGCTCAGCCCGGCCGGAGCGGCAGCCGCGCGGCCACGCGCCAGCGCCGGCCCTCCGCCGGACCCGCCTGCACGGTACCGCCCACCGCCGCCACCCGCTCCGCCATCCCCAGCAGGCCGTAGCCACCCCGGCGGGCGGGCCGGCCGGCACCGTCGTTGACCACCTCGACCAGCAGCTCGCCGGGCGGCTCGTGGCGCACGAGCACCCGGACGTCGGCGGCTTCGGGCGCGTGCCGGCGGACGTTGGTGAGCGCCTCGGTGAGCAGCCGGTGCGCGGTGGTGACGACTTCCGGCGCGACCGCGAGCCCGGCGAGGCCGGGGCCGACGTCCAGGTGGATGCGGTCGTCGTCGGGGACCGCGCGGTCCACGGCGGTGGCGAGGTCGGCCGGCGGGACGAAGAGGTCTTCGTCGCCGGTCCGCAGCGCCCCGACCAGCCGGCGCATCGCGGACAGGGCCGCCGCGCCCGCGGTTTCCAGCTCGGCGAACGTCGCGGTGTCGCCGCCGGTCCGCTCGGCGACGCGGTGCGCGGCCTGGACGCGCACGACGATGCCGCCGATCTGGTGGGCGACGAGGTCGTGCAGTTCCCGGGCCAGCCGCAGCCGCTCGGTGGTGCGGAGTTCGAGCACCTCCACCCGGTGGCGGACGTCGGCGTCACGCAGGACCAGGCCGCCGGCCAGCGCGCCGCCCCAGGTCACCGCGGCGCCGGCGGCGTAGAGCGCGGACGGCGTTTCGGCGCCGTAGCGCAGGATCGGGGCGAGGGTCGCCGCGCAGCCACCGAGGACCGCCTGCGCGGTGGCCGCCCTCGGGGACAGCCGGTGGCAGCACGCACCGACCATCAGCGCCAGCGCGAGGGCTTCGGCCGAACCGGGCTGCGGCGGCAGCCGGGCGCCCGCCGTGGCGAGCGCGGCGGCGACGGCCGTGCCCAGCAGCGACAACCCGGACACCGCGGCGGCCAGGCCGGCGATGTGGCCGGGGAACCGGCGGCGCAGCACGGCCAGCAGCGCCACGACCGGGCCGACACCGGGCGCGAACTCGATGGCGATGGTGGCGAGCTGACCCTGTCCGGGACCGGCCCGGGCCGCGACGACGGTGTCGAGCACGACCAGTGCCCCGAGGACGACCGCCTCGGCCACGAGCGGGCCACGGCGGCCGGTCCACGGGATCCCCGGGTGGCCGGCGAAGGTCATCTGCCGATGGTGCCGCACCACGCGTCCGCGCGCCCCACGCACCGGGCGGAACTCCTACCCGGGTACGAGACGGCGGTGCGCATCTCGTACCGGCGGCCGATCGCGGCACGGTGGTTCCGCGGAAGACTCGGGCCGATGGACGATCGAAGCGAACAGATCCCGATGCGGGAGGCCGGCTTCACCGGCACGCGGCCCGCCGAAGGCGCGATCGAGGGCCTGCCGGGCTGGTACTTCGTGCTCGTCGGGCTGCTGGTGGCGAGCAACGACCTCAGCCGGCAGTTCAGCGACCGGTACGGCTGGGTCGCGCTGCTGCCGCTGGTGCTCGTGGCGGTGCACCTGACACTGTGGTTCACCCTGTTGTCCCGCCGTCGGCGGTACCTGCGGGCGGTGTGGCGGAGCAAGCAGGCGCTCGCGCTCGTGGCTGTGCTGTTCACGCTGCGGCTGCTGCTGCAGTTCGGACTCGCGAAGCTGACCGGCGAAGCCGCGCCGCTGCACAGCTACGCGCACCTGGTCATCGGGCTGGTGATGCTCGTCGTGACCACCGCCGGGGCGTGGTTCGACCAGTGGCTCGTCCTGCGGGTGGTGAACCGGGACGCGAATCGCGGACGGTGATTTTCCGCCCAACAGCCGCCGATTTCTTCGCGGGGTCCGGAAAGTGGTCAAAAAATCATCGGGCGGGGTGGCCGGGTTTTCGGTTGCCGGCGCCGCGCCAGGCCGGAATCAGGTGGTTCGCCATGGCGAGGACAACGCCGGCCGCCACGCCCGGCCACCGGTCCGGGACCGGTTCGAGCGCGCCGATCGCCGCGCACCCCGCGCTGCCCGCGGCGAGCGTGACCGCTCGGGACACCACCGCCCACGACACCGTCTCCGCGCCGAAACACCCGCACGGCACACCCGGCCGGCGCGTCCGCAGCACCGCCGCGTAGCCGGCAAAAGCGCAGTACAGCGCGGCTTGCGCGGCCACTGGGAGAGCTGCCGCAGCGGGATCCGCGAGCAGGACCGCGAGCACGGCCACGCCCACGAGGACCTCCGCGCCCGTGGTCGCCGCCGCCACGAAAGCCGTCGGCGGCAGCAGGCGGTGGACGCGCAGCACCGCCCGGTGCTCCTGCGGGCGCGCCGCGTGGGTCACGCCGGCCGCGGCCAGCAGAATCGCCCCGAATGCCGTCAGCGCCGTCATTCCCGCGGACCAGATGTGCATGGACCCACTGTAATTCCCCCGGCGGAATTACCGTCCCCGTTCGGAGCAATCGGGGAACCGGTGGAAAACGATCGTGGCCACCGTGGAATCCGTCGGCTAGTCTCACCGGGGGCGATTCTGGGAATCGGAGGTCTCATGGCGACACAACGGCTGCGATTGATGGCGCCGAGCGGGGACCGGGTGACCGTGGGCCTGCCCGCGGCGGCCCCCGTTTCGCACGTGGTGGCCGGCGTCCGGTTCGTCGGCGGCTCGTACGGCACCGGGTTCCAGATCGGGCCGCGCGGCTACCACGATTTCGCGTGCACGCACGTCGCCCCGGCCGAAACCCGTGAGCGCCTGGTCGTGCACGGCCGGGAGGTCGCCGTCGCCGAGGCCCGCGACGGGCAATCGTCCGTGGCCACCCTGTTCGGCGCCTACCACGAGCTGATGACGGTGTACGCGGGCCCGGCGCCCCGCCGCGACCGCGTGCTCGCCCTGTTCGGCTCGCTGCGGATCGAAGACCACGTCGACGGCATGACCGTCGTCCCCCGCGCGGAGACGTTGCTGGATCCGATGAACGAGCACTTCGTGGTCGTGGTGAAGGACCACGGTTCGCTGTCGATCCCCGCCCCGCGCCAGGCCGCGGCGATGATCCCGCGGCACGCGGGCGCGCGCACGCGGCACGGCGAAGTCTGGAAGTCCGGGTACGCGAAGGAGCCCGCGCGCTCGTTCGTCCTCGGCTGCCCGGCGGGCCTGGCCGAGGTCCACCTCGCCACCACGGCGGCGAAGACCGAGCGCGAACGGCTCGACTGGCTCGACGGGATCGACATCGCCTGGGACCGCCGATGACCCCGTCGATCGCGGTCACGCTCCTCACGTGGGCGGCGATCATCCTGCTGTTCTTCGGGCTGGCGGCCGTCCTGCGCGAAGTCCGGCTGCTGCGCGGGATGGTCACCCGGGCCACGGACGGATTCGTGGCCGCGCCGCCCGAGCTGGTGCTGGGCCCGCGGTTCGCCGGGGACGGCGGCCGGATCGTGGCGGCGGTCGATTCGGGCTGCCCGCTGTGCCTGACGGTGGTCGAGCGGCTGGCCGGGCTCGGCGCGGCCGCGACCCTGCTGACCCACGAACCCCTGACGACGTGGGCGGAGCTGGCCCACGGCCTGCCGGTGATCAGCGACGGCGAAGCGTGGCGTTCGGTTTCCCACCTTTCGCCACCGGTGCTGATGTCGCTCGACGGCACCGGCCGCGTCCGCCGGATGCTGCTCCCGGTCCGGGCGGCCGAAGTGGACACGGCACTGGCCGGCTGGGCCGGCCCGGAGGAAGGAGGCGAGCCCCGGTGACGCTGGAGCTGGCGCACATTCCCGACGTCGACCGCCCCGGCCCGGACGCCGGCGCCACCCGCGCGGGACGGAAGCTGAAGGTCCGCGGTACGCGCCGGACGTTCCTGCGCGCGGTGACGCTCGGGGCCTTGACGATCGGCGCGACCGCGCTCGACTGGTCCGGCCTGTCCCGCGTCCGGAAGGCGAACGCCGAGTTCAGCCCGTACGGCATGCCGGGCTTCGACCGCAACGACTGCCGGGACGCCTACCCCACCGGCTACGCCGAACTGACCGACACCAGCGGCACCTACGTCAACACCTACGCCGCGTGCTTCGGCGGGTTCTGGCGGGGGAGCACCTACTGCGAAGCGGGCTGGCACAAGTACGGCACGTGGAACGAGGGCGGCATCCAGGTCGACCACCAGCCGGTGGCCAACACGTGCGGCCAGTTCGTGGGCAAGAACGCGTGGCGGTGGACGACGCCGGACCTGAAGGTCTACCGCTGCTCCGACGGCTTTTCCACCTTCTGGGGCGGCGGGTACACCGGCCAGACGTACCTGACGATCTGCCGCGCCGCCCTGTGACGGAAGGGATCGCCCGGCGGCGGTGGCACCCGCTGACGATCGCCGCCGGGCTCGTGCTCGCCGCGGCCGCCGTGACGATCGCGCTGGTGTTCGCGCCGGGCCGGCTGCTGCCGGGCGCGTGGCTCGTCCTGTGCGCGGCCGCCGGGTTCGCCACCAGCGGCTCCAGTTGAAGCCGGAACTCGGCCTTCGTGCTGAGCTCGCCGGTCTGGCGAGGCACTCCGACACTGGCGTTCTGCGCCGGGCTCGTCTGCGGCGGCGCCCTGACCGCGCTCGTCCTGATCGTGGCGGGTTCCCTGCTGCGCGCCCCGCTTCCGGCGCTGGGGTGCTGGGCCGTGGTGGCCGCGGCGCTGGGTGCGGTGCTGCTCCGCGAAAGGGGCGTGTGGTCGTTCCGGCTGCCGGAAAACCGCCGGCTGGTGCCCGACACGGTGTTCCGCCTCGGCCGCCACCTCGGCCCGCTGCAGTTCGGCTTCGAGATGGGCACGGGGGCGCGCACCTACCTGCCCAGCGGCCTGCCGTACGTCGCCGCGATCGCCGTGGCCCTCACGGCTTCGCTGCCCGCGGCGCTGTGCGCGGGCGCGGGGTTCGGGCTCGGCCGGGCGTTGATGACGACGGCGAACCTGCGCTACGACGGCGAAAACGGCTGGGACGGCGAATGGCGGGCCCACGGCCGGGAGCTCAAGCTCCTGACCGGGGCCGCCTTCGTCGTCCCGCTCGCCGCCGTGGCCGTCACGGTGCTGTCTGGTACGCCCTGATCACCGTTTGCGTGACCGCGTTGCCTTCCGTGTCGCGGGCGGTGATGCGCAGCGACACGAACCCTCCGCCCGGTGGGTTGTGCGCCACCGCGAGACCGCCGTTGCCGAGGCGCACGGCCGGTACGGACGTCCACTTCGCACCGTCGTCAATGGACGTTTCGACGCGCAGGTCCGCCAGCCGGAACTCGCCGGCGCCCGGCTGCCGCTGGGCGGTCAGGGCGAGCACGAACGGCTTCCCGGCCGGGGCCCGGCTCTGGTCGTCGACCGCGCCCTCGGCCCGGACCACCAGCAGCGGCAACGGTTTCGCCGGCGCCGCCACACCCGGGTCGCGGAACGTCCACGCCACGTCCACCGCGGTGCCGACCACCGACCACGGCACGCTGCGCGTGGCCACGGACCGCAGCGTGTAGGTGCCCGCGCCGTCCGGGATCGCCAGCGTCCCGAAGGCGGGGCTCGCCGTGGTGGCGAGCGTGACGCCGTCGCGCGACAGGGTGGCCGTGCCGGTGAGGCCTCCCGGCGGCGAGGTGTACTGCTCCGGGTCGCTGCCCGACACCAGCGGGATCGCGTACGCCAGCTGGTTCCCGGCGCGGACCACCCCCCAGCCGTCCTGGGGTGCGCCGAAAGCGGGCCCGACCGGAGCGCGGTTCCAGCCGGAGTGCTGCGGCCCGGGTCGGTACGTCCGGTACGAGTAGCTGCTTTCCGCGTCGGTCAGCGGGTCCGGGTACACCGCCAGGAGGTGCTGCCAGCTCACCCCGGTCGTGTAGTACTCGGTGCGCCGGCTCGGCAGCGTCTGCGCCGCGACCTGGTACGTCCCGCTGTCGGCGCCCGGGAACCCGAACGTGACGTCGTCGAGACGCAGGCTCTCGGCCGGTTTCCCCTGGGTGTGGTAGCGGGCGTCGACCACCGCGAGGTCCCGGTCGCGCACCCGGAACACGGGATCGGCCGGCACGCGGCCGCGCTCGAGCAGCGCCAGCTGGTAGACGTACCCGTTCGGATCAGCCCCGGGCGGCTTGGCGGCCAGTGTCGCCCGGAAGTACAGCGCGTAGGTGTGGTCGGTGACCTCGCGGTCCGAGCCTGCCGCGTACAGCTCGGTGCCCGGCTGGGCGATCCAGGCGAGCGTGCTGGTGCGGGTCCCGTCCGGATTCCCGGACACCAGGCCCAGTTCGCCGCCCTGCAGCCGCGCGTCGGGCCGATCGACCACCGCGCGCAGTGGTTTGCCCGCGCGGGCGTCCAAGGTGAACGAAACATCGCCGGTCACCGGCTGACCGGGCCGCGACAGCAGGGTCACGGCGGCGGGCCGGGTCTGGCCCGCCGGATCTCCGGACACGTCGAACGCGTTGAGGTCGTAGCGCCCCTTGGGCACCCGCACCACGGCGGTGCCGTCGGCGCCGAACGGCCGGACGCCGAACGCGGCTCCCGTCGCGGTGTCGACGAGCGTGGCGACCCCCGCGGTGAACCGCCCGTCCCGGCCGATCAGCCGCACGGACACGTCGTAGCTCTCGGGCTCGAGGAAGGCGCCGAGCGCGGTCTGCACGGTGATCCCGGGCGCCGTCGCGGTCAGCCTGCCGCCGTGCTGCCCGGCCGCGTCCCCGCCCGCCCGGAGGGTGACGCCGACGTCGGCATCGCCGTGCGCGGGCACGACCACGGACGTCGCCGAGGGCGTGAACAGCGGCTGCGGGTTCGTGGCCAGCGACAGGGTGACGGCCTCGGCTCCGTCGTTGTGGTAGGTCACGGTCTTCGTGACGGGTCGCGTACGCGGCCAGGCGACGAAGCCGTAGCCGAGGCTGCCGGTGGTGGCGGTGACCTGCTGGGTGACCGCGCGCCCGGCGTCCACCCGGCCGGCACCCTGCTCGGCGACGTCGGCGGTGGGTTCGGCGGTGCTCGTCAGCGTGGTCTTGAGCCGGCCGGCGAGCCAGTCGGGGTGCCGCTGGAGCAGCAGGGCCGCCGAACCGGCGACGTGCGGTGCCGCCATCGACGTCCCGGACAGCCGGGCGTAGGCGGCGTCCACCGGCGCGGTGTCGCCGTCGCGCGTGCCCTCGGCCCGGGCCGAGACGATGCCTTCGCCCGGCGCCGCGATGTCGGGCTTGACCGCGTGGTCGCCGAGCCGCGCGCCCCGGTTGGAGAACGGGCTGGTGGTGTCCCGGGCCGACACGCTGCCGACGGCCAGGGCCGCGTCCGCCGCGGCGGGCGCGACGACCGGTCCCGGTTCGGGCAGGTCGAGCGAGCGGTCGTTGCCGGCCGCGGCGACGAACAGGGTGCCGTAGCGGGCGGTCAGCGCGTTCACCGCCTGGGACACCGGGTCCGTGCCGTCGGTCGCGTCGCCGCCCAGGCTCAGGTTGACCACGCGGACCTTCGGCGCGATCCACTCCATGCCGGCGATCACCGCGGATTCCGGGCAGCCGTAGGCGACGCAGACCTTGCCGCTGACCAGCCGGGCGTCCGGCGCCACCCCGCGGTAACGCCCACCGGAGGCGGCGCCGGTCCCGGCGATGATGCCGGCGACGTGCGTGCCGTGCCCGAGGTCGTCGCCCGCGTCCGGCCGGGTCCCGGTGAAGTCCTGCGCTTCGACGACCTTGCCGGCGAGATCGGGGTGATCGGCCCGGACACCGGTGTCGAGCACGCCGACCGTGACGCCGCGGCCCGTGTACCCCGCCTGCCACGCGGCCGGGGCGCCGATCTGCGGCACGCTGACGTCGAGCGCCGGGGCGGCCAGGCCGTCCAGCCACACCTTGCCGACCCCGGACCGCAGCGCGGACCCGGCGGTGAGCCAGCTCCAGAACTCCGTTCCCCGGCGCCGGTCCTGGCGCAGGGCCGTGCCGCGCACGCTCGGCAGGTCCCGGACGGCCGTGGTGGCGGGCGGCGTGGCCGCGGGGGAGCCGTCGGAAGCAGTGATGATCAGGGGGAGACTCCCGGCGGAGTCGGCGAGGTGCTGCCGCAGCAGCTCGGAAACGTCGAACAGCCGGGAATCGAGCCGGCCGGAGTCGACCAGCGCCAGGGCGTCCGACGGCACCACGGTGATGTCGCCGGGCCTCGCGGGGGTGTGCGTTTCGCGGAAGAAACCGATCCGCTCGCGCCCCGGGCCCGGTTCGACCGTGACCGTGTTTTCCCCGCGCGAATTCGACAGCACCCGCACCCGGTCGCCGGTGATCAGCGTGACGGATTGGCCCGAATCGTGCGGCATGCCGGGCGCGGCGGCCGGTTCCGCCGCCGCCGGAACGGGCAGTGACCACCCCGCCACCACCACGGCCGCCAGCGCCAGCTGTCTTCGATGCATGTCAGGACCCTCCGGCTGAGATCGTTTCCCCCGGATTTCGTCTCGGCAAATGCGAGCCGGAAAAATAGCCGCGCGGTCGCCGCGGTCACGTTAACACCGGCCCGGGCCGTCCGGGCAATACGTCATTTCCGTGAACCAACCGCCGATAATTGATCACCACAATACCGACAGTGGCAAAATGTGGGGGAAGCTATTCGGCGCGGCTGCGTCACGGCAGGCGTGGCGGTGCGGTGCTGGCGCGGGCGGCCAGCTCCGGCGCGAGCAGCCGCGTTCCGGGCGCGGTGCCGTCGTCGAGCTGCCCGATGACCGTTTCGACGGCCAGCGCGCCGATCTCCCGCGCCGGGATCGCCACGCAGGTCAGCTCGAGCAGGCTGTGGGCGGTCAGGCTGTCCGGGCAGACCGCGACGAGGGAGACGTCCTCGGGCACCCGCAGCCCCCGCTGGCGCAGCCCCGCCAGCACCGCGGGCAGCGCCGTTTCGTTGTGCACCACGAGACCGGTGACGCCGGGGTGCCGGGCGAAGAGCGCGTCCAGGCCGCGCAGCGTCCGCCGGTGGGTGTTCCCCCAGGCCAGCGTCGTCGAGCGGACACCACGGCGCGCCGCTTCCGCCGTGAAACCCAGCGCGAGCCGTGTCGCGGAGCTGCTGCCGCGCCGGTAGGTCGCGGGCGGCGAGCCGATCAGGGCGACGTGCTCGTGCCCGAGACCGGCGAGGTGGCTCAGGCACAGCGCGCCCGCCGCGGCGAAGTCGAGGTCGAGGCAGCCGAGCCCGCGCGGCCGGTCCGGCACGCCGATCAGCACCGCCGGCCGGCCCAGCCCGAGCAGCACGGGCACGCGCGGATCGGCCGCTTCGACGTCCATCACCACGACGCCGTCGGCGACGGAGGAGGACACCGCGCGGCGCAGCGCGGCGGGGCCCTCTTCGGCGGTCAGCAGGAGCAGGGCGTGATCACGGGCGCCGGCCGCGGCGATCGCGGCGGCCACGAATTCCCGGACGACGACATCGTGGGCGCCGGCGCGCAGCGGGACGACCAGGGCCAGGACGTTCGTCCGGTGACCGGCCGCGAGCCGCGCCCCGGCGGGCCGGTGGTGACCGCGCTTGCGCATGGCGTTCTCGACTGCCCCCCAGAGACGGCGATCCGGCACGATGATCGTCGAACCGCATCGACGACCATCGAACGTAGAACACCCGCCAGGGATGTGCAAGCGGCTCTCAGCTGGTCCGAGGGGGGTTCACCGGGTTCGGTGAAGATCGAACCGTTTCGATCACCCGGCCGTGGACCCCGGCCCGGCCGGCGCGAGAGAAACCGAACGGCCCCTCGCCGCGAACGGCGAGGGGCCGGGCACCGGGAATCAGGCGAGGGCCGCGTCCATGGTGATCGTCGTGCCCGCCAGGGCCTTCGACACCGGGCAGGTCTTCTCCGCCGTCTCCGCGTACTCCGCGAACTGCTCCGCCGTCACGCCCGGGATCGAGGCGCGCAGGGTGATCGCGATGCCGCTGATCTCGAAGCCGCCGCCCTTGGCCGGGCCGAGCGTCACCTCGGCACTCACGTCGATCGAGTCCGCCGTGAGCTGCTGGGACTCCAGCACGCCCGACAGGTTCATCGCCAGGCAGGACGAGTGCGCCGCCGCGATGAGCTCTTCCGGGCTCGTCTGGCCGTCCGGGTCGCCCGCCCGGGTCGGGAACGAGACCGCGAACGTGCCCGCGTTGGACGAGTCCAGCGTGACCTCGCCCTTCCCGCTGTTCAGTCCGCCGACCCAGTGGGTGGTGGCGTCACGGCTGGGCATAAAGCCTCCTCAGTGCTCGGGTGCGTCAGTGCTCGGACGGATACGCGGCGGCCGACGCCGTCAACCGCCGCAGGGTGGTGATCAGTTCCCGCCGCTCCTGCTCGCCGAGGCCCAGCGCGCAGCCGATCGCCGAGGGGACACCGGCGGCGCGCGTGCGCACCGCCCGCCCCTGGTCGGTCAGGCTGATCACGACCGTGCGTTCGTCGGCGGGCAACCGCGTCCGCGTCACCAGGCCGTTGGCCTCGAGCCGCTTCAGCAGCGGGGAAAGCGTGCCGTAGTCCAGGTGCAGCGCCTCGCCGATCTCCTTGACCGGCCGGGCGTCGGACTCCCAGAGCACCAGCAGCACCAGGTACTGCGGGTAGGTGAGGTCCAGCTCGCCGAGCAGGGGACGGTACGCGTCCGTCACCGCGCGCGACGCGGCGTAGAGCGCGAAGCAGGCTTGCTCGTCGAGAAGGAACTCATCCGGCACGTCCACAAACCTAGCCCACGATTACATCGTGCGCAAGGTATCCGGAACTGTCGGACCCCTCTGGCAGAGTGCGGCCCCATGACCGAACGACCCCAGCGCCCGGAGGTTCCGCTCACCGGCGGCGAGCGCGAAATCCTGACCGGGCTGCTCGACTACCACCGCGCCACCGTCGCGTGGAAGTCCGGCGGCCTCACCGAAGACCAAGCCCGCCGGGTGCACCTGCCGAGCGAGCTGACGACCGTCGCCAGCCTGGTCGCCCACCTCACGCTCAACGAGGGGTTCTGGTTCGGCGTCGTCGTCGACGGCGAGGAGGACACCTGGGAGGAGAAGCTCGAGCAGGACCCGGACGCGGAGTTCCGGGTGCCGCCCGGGACGTCGGTGGACCAGCTCCTCGCCGCCTACGAGCAGCGATGCGCCCGCAGCCGCGAGATCGTCGCCGAGCACGGGCTCGACGATCAGGTGACGTACAAGGACGAGACCTTCAACGTCCGCTGGGTCCTCACGCACATGATCGAGGAGACCGCGCGGCACGTCGGCCACCTCGACGTGCTGCGCGAGCTCACCGACGGTCTCACCGGGGAGTGACCTTCTTCGGCGGCAACGGGAAGAAGCCGCTGGTGCGCTCGACGTAGTGCGCGTACGCCGGGCGAGTGCGCGCCATTCCCTTCTCCAGCATGGGTTTGCCCGTCCCGCGGGCCAGGGTGAACGTCATCGCCACGGGGGAGAGGATCGTCGCCGCGCCCGGCCACGTCGAGCACGCCAGCAGGTAGAGGCCCCACCACACGCACGCGTCGCCGAAGTAGTTCGGGTGCCGCGTGTAGCGCCACAACCCGGTGTCCAGCACGCGGCCGCGATGGGCGGGGTCGGCCTTGAACCGGCGCAGCTGGTCGTCGCCGATCGTCTCGAACGCGAAACCGACCAGCCACACCGCGACACCGAGCCAGCCGAGGACGCCGATGCCGGTGCCGTCCACGGCGAACTGCACCGGCAGCGACACGAAGTACAGGACGACGGCCTGGAACAGGTACACGCGCAGGAACATCTTCAGCGGCCCGTGGCCCATCCGCGCGTACCGCGGGTCCTCCGGCAGCCGGTGGTTGCGCAGGTGCAGGTGCACCGAGAGCCGCACACCCCAGACGACCGTCAGGGCGACCACCACGAGCCGCAGCGGCAGCGGGCCGTCGCCGAACGGGAAGGCGGCCACCGCGACGATCGCGAACCCGAGCCCCCAGAACGTGTCGATCGTGTCGTACCGCCCGCGCGCCCGCGCGATCCCGAAGGTCACGGTCACCGCCACGAGCGTGACGACGGCGGTGACGAGCAGCTGCGGCATCGTCACCACTCCCGCGTCGCGGGCATACCGCTCCGGCCGTGCCGGTCGGGCCGCACGGCCAGGATCTGGTCCACGCCCATCCGGTTCTCCTCGAACGCCAGCGCCCCGCCCACCAGGTACAGGCGCCAGACCCGCGCACCCGTCTCGCCGATGAGCGCGACGACGTCGGCCCAGTTCTCCTCCAGGGTGGCGGCCCAGGCCCGGACCGTCCAGACGTAGTGCTCGCGCAGCGCCTGCACGTCCCGCACCTCGAGCCCGGCCGTCTCCAGGTGGCCGATGGTCCGCCCGACCGGGCGCATCGTCATGTCCGGCGCGATGTACCGCTCGATGAACGCCCCGCCGCCGGGGGCCACGTGCCCCCGCGACATCTGCTGGAGCAGCACGCGGCCGCCCGGCTTCACCATGCGGTGCAGCGTCGCCGCGTACGTCGGGTAGTTGACCTCGCCGACGTGCTCGCCCATCTCGATCGACGCCACCGCGTCGAACGGCGCGTCCGGCAGCTCCCGGTAGTCCTGCCGGCGCACCTCGACGCGGTCTTCGAGGTCGTGCTGGGCGAGCCGGCCGCGGATGTGCTGCAGCTGCTCGGCCGAGAGCGTGATGCCGACGGCCTCGACACCGTGGTGCTTGGCCGCGTGGACGAGCAGCGAGCCCCAGCCGCAGCCGACGTCGAGCAGCCGCATGCCCGGCCGGAGCCCCAGCTTGCGGCAGATCAGCTCCAGCTTGTCGTGCTGCGCCTGCGCCAGGCTCGACGAGCCGGAGGTGAAGTAGGCGCACGAGTACGCCATCGACTCGTCCATCAGCAGCTGGTAGAAGGCGTTGCTCAGGTCGTAGTGGTGGGCGATGGCGGAGCGGTCGCGCAGCAGGCTGTGCAGTTTCCCGGACAGCCGCGCCTCTTCGGCGGGCGGCTTCGGCGGCAGCCCGGCGACGCCGAGCCGGGCCGCCAGCTTGACGGCCTCGGCCCACTCGCGCGGGCCCGGCTTGGTCCGGTTGAGCTCACCCGCGCGGGTCAGGGCCCAGATCCGGCGGAAGCCGTCCGCCAGGTCTCCTTCGACGTCGAGGTCGCCGGTGACGTAGGCGCGGGCGAGCCCCAGCTCGCCGGGCGCGTACAGCAGGCGGCGCAGGGCACGGCGGTTGCGGAGCACGACCGTCGGTGCGTTTTCCGGGCCGGTGCGGGTCCCGTCCCAGGTCCGGAGGCCCACGGGGAGGGGGCCGCCGAGGAGTTTCGCGGCGAACGAGGCGAGGCGGTGCGCGGTGGTGTGCGGCATGTCCGGGATTCGCTCTCCCCGCCGCGGTGGATTGGTCGCCCGGTCCGGCAATCCGGGCGGGCCGCGGTCCCGAAGGACCGGTGTGGAGATCACGGGAGAACGCATCGGCGTCATCGGCAGCGGGGTGGCCGGGCTGACCGCGGCATACCTGCTGCAACGCAAGTACGAAGTTCTGCTGTTCGAGGCCGACGACCGCCTGGGCGGGCACGCGCACACGCACGACGTGCCCAGCACCCACGGTGGCACCGTCGGCGTGGACTCCGGCTTCATCGTCCACAACGAGCGCACCTACCCGAACCTGCTGAAGCTGTTCGGCGAGCTGGGGGTGGCCACGCGCGACACCGAGATGTCGATGAGCATCCGCTGCGACGGCTGCGGCCTGCAGTACGCCGGCGCCAAGGGCGTGCGCGGCCTGTTCGCCCAGCGCGCCAACGCCGTCCGCGGCCGGTACCTGCGGATGCTGACCGAGGTGAAGCGGTTCCACCGGCACGCGAAGGGGCTCCTGGCGGCGACGGACGCCGGCGACGTCACGCTCGGCGCGTTCCTCGCCATCGGCGGCTACACCCGCTACTTCGTCGACCACTTCATGCTGCCGCTGGTGTCCACGGTGTGGTCGGCCGACCGCGCCGACACCCTGCGGTACCCCGCGCGGTACCTGTTCGAGTTCCTCCGCAACCACGGCATGCTCTCGGTGCAGGACTCGCCGGCCTGGCGGACCGTCGTGGGCGGCTCCCGCGAATACGTCGAGCTCGCCGCGAAGCAGCTGACGGCGGTGCACCTGTCGACGCCGGTGCGGTCGGTGCTGCGGACCGCCGGCGGCGTCGAGATCCGCGACGACGCCGACACGCCGCACCGCGTCGACAAGGTCGTCGTCGCCACGCACGCCGACCAGGCCCTGTCCCTGCTCGCCAACCCGACCGCCGCCGAGCGCGAGGTGCTCGGCGCGTTCCGCTACTCCGAGAACGAGGCCTGGCTGCACACCGACACGAGCGTGCTGCCCTCGCGGCCCGGTGCCCGGGCCGGCTGGAACTACCGCGCGCCCGCCTGCGGCGCGCCCACCGGCGCGGTCCAGGTCAGCTACGACATGAACCGCCTGATGCGCCTCGACGAGCCGACCGGCTACGTCGTCACGCTCAACCCCGGCGACGGCCCCGGCCGGGAGCACGTCGTCGCGCGGATGCGGTACGAGCACCCGGTCTACACGCCGGAATCCGTTGCCGCGCAACGACGGCTGGCCGGGCTCAACGACGGCGTGCTGGCGTACGCGGGCGCCTACCACGGCTGGGGCTTCCACGAGGACGGCTGCGCTTCGGGCGCCCGCGCCGCGGAAAGCCTGGGGGTGGCGTGGTGACGAACGCGCTCTACGACGCCACGGTCGCGCACGTGCGGCGGATCGACCCGCCGCACGCGTTCACCCACCGCGTGTACCTGTGGCGGGTGGACCTGGGCGACCTGCCGCGGCTGCCGTGGTGGCTGCGGCCGCTCGCGCGGTTCGACCGCCGGGACCACTTCGCGGCCGCGGATCCGCGCGGGATCCGGGAGAAGCTGGACGCCTGGCTCGCCGAGCGCGGGGTCGACCTGCGCGGCGGCCGGGTCGTGATGCTGGCCGCCGCCCGCGTGCTCGGGTACGCGTTCAACCCGATCAGCGTCTACTGGTGCCACGATCCGGACGGCGGGCTGCGGTGCGTCGTCGCCGAGGTGCACAACACCTACGGCGGCCGCCACGCCTACCTGCTGCACCCGGACGAGGCCGGCCGCGCCCGCGCGGCCAAGGAGTTCTACGTCTCGCCGTTCCAGGAGATGGACGGCGAGTACCGGATGCGCCTGCCGCGCCCGGAGGCGCTGCTCGACCTCACCGTGGCGTTGCGCCGCGGGACGGCCACGCCGCTGGTCGCTACGCTGCGGGGAGTTCGCCGCCCGGTGAACCCGCGGTGGCTGGCCCGGCTCGTGCTGGCCCGGCCGCTGCTCCCGCAGCGGGTGTCCGTGCTGATCCGCCGCCACGGCGTCGCCCTGTGGCTGCGGAAGGCCGCGGTCGTGCCGCGCACCCCGCAGAACGCCGGAGGACAGCATGGATGAGCCGGCCCGCCCGCGCCGGATGGCGCCCGTGCCCTCGGAAGTCCCGGCCGGCCCGACGGCGGAAGAACTCATGGTGCGCGTCGCCAAGGGCGACGAGCGGGCCTTCGAGCTGCTTTACGACCAGTTCGCGGGGCCGATCTACGGGCTCGTCCGCCGGATCGTGCGCGACGCGGCCCAGTCCGAAGAGGTCGCCCAGGAAGTCCTCGTCGAGCTGTGGCGCACCGCGACGCGGTACGCGCCGGCCAAGGGGTCGGCGCTGAACTGGGCGATGACGCTGGCGCACCGCCGCGCGGTCGACCGCGTCCGCTCGGCGCGCGCGAGCACCGAGCGCGAGCAGAAGGCGACCTTCGAAGCCGCCCGCGGCCGCCCGTTCGACGAGGTCGCGGAGTCCGTCACCGCGCGGCTCGAACGCTCCCAGGTGCGCCGGTGCCTGTCCTTCCTGACCGAACTGCAGCGCGAGTCCGTGCTGCTCGCCTACTACCAGGGCTATACGTATCGCGAGGTGGCCGAAGTGCTGTCGACGCCGCAAGGCACCGTCAAGACGCGGCTGCGGGACGGGTTGATCCGCCTGCGGGACTGCCTGGGGGTGACCGCTTGAGCACGCCGGAGATGCACACCCTGGCCGGCGCCTTCGCGCTCGACGCCGTCAACGACGTCGAGCGCGCGGAGTTCGCCCGCCACCTCGAGCAGTGCGACTCGTGCACGCAGGAGGTCGCCGAGCTGCGGGCGACGGCGGCCCGGCTGGGCGTGGCGATGGCCGAAGAGCCGCCGCCGGGGTTCAAGGACCGCGTCATGATCGCCATGCACGCCACCCGGCAGCTGCCGCCGCGCACCCGGCCCGGTGCGCCGGAGCGGCACCGCCGCTCGGTGCGGGCCCCGCGCTGGGCGGTCGTCGTGTCGGTCGCGGCGGCCGTCGTCGGGCTCGCCGCGGGCGGGGTGTTCGGCGGGATCGCGCTGACCCAGCAGCAGGAGCTGCAGGCCGCGCAGAGCCGCCTCGACCAGGCAAAACAGCAGTTCGCGCCGGTGGCGGCGCTGCTCGCGGCGCCGGACGCGAAGACCGCGCACGGCGAGGCGCCCACCGGCGGCGGCGTCACGGTCGTCCTGTCGCGGTCGCTGAACCGGGTGATGGTGATGGACGCGGGCCTGCCGTCGCAGCCGGGCGGGAAGGTCTACGAAGCCTGGCTGATCACCGGCGCGGCCCCGCCGCGCCCGGCCGGGGTGATCGCGGCGGCGGACCAGGGCGGCCTGGTCGTGGCGGACGGCGTCGCCGGCGCCGACAAGGTCGCGCTCAGCGTCGAACCGGCCGGTGGATCGCCCACCGGAGCACCCACGGAAGTCCTCATGAGCATGCCCGTTCCGGCCTGATCCGGCGGCCATACCAGATCGGGCCGGGGCGGTTTCGGCGGCCCGTCGCTCTTGCGCGCTCGAACGTGTTGTGGCAAAACACCTTTGCGACACACGGCGTGCCTACTGGATTAGAGCCTGCCTGGTGCCTACCGTCCTGCCTAACGTCGGCGGTTGACATAACTCTCGATCTGGGGTTGAGGTTGAGGGTTGATCACCGGCGACGGGCTGTACGGGCACAACGATCAGGAAGGCGGACTTCGATGACGCCCCCGCACAACTACCTTGCGGTGATCAAGGTGGTCGGCATCGGCGGTGGCGGCGTGAACGCCGTGAACCGCATGATCGAGGTCGGCCTCAAGGGTGTCGAGTTCATCGCGGTGAACACCGACGCCCAAGCACTGCTCATGTCCGACGCCGACGTCAAGCTGGACATCGGCCGCGAGCTGACCCGTGGCCTCGGCGCGGGCGCCGCCCCCGAGGTCGGCCAGCGGGCCGCCGAAGACCACCGCGAAGAGATCGAAGAGGTCATCAAGGGCGCCGACATGGTGTTCGTGACCGCGGGCGAGGGCGGCGGCACCGGCACCGGCGGCGCGCCCGTCGTGGCGCAGATCGCCCGCAAGCTGGGCGCGCTGACCATCGGCGTCGTGACCCGCCCGTTCACGTTCGAGGGCAAGCGCCGCGGCAAGCAGGCCGAAGACGGCATCCAGGCGCTGCGCAACGAGTGCGACACGCTGATCGTGATCCCGAACGACCGGCTGCTGCAGCTCGGCGACATCGGCGTGTCGCTGATGGACGCGTTCCGCTCCGCGGACGAGGTGCTGCTCTCCGGTGTCCAGGGCATCACCGACCTGATCACCACGCCGGGCCTGATCAACCTCGACTTCGCCGACGTCAAGAGCGTCATGTCCGGCGCGGGCTCCGCCCTGATGGGTATAGGGAGCGCACGCGGTGAAGGCAGGGCCATCCAGGCCGCGGAGAAGGCGATCAACTCGCCGCTCCTCGAAGCCTCCATGGATGGTGCGCACGGCGCGCTGCTTTCGATCGCGGGTGGTTCGGATCTGGGCTTGTTCGAGATCAACGAGGCCGCGTCGCTGGTCCAGGAGTCCGCGCACCCGGACGCGAACATCATCTTCGGCACGATCATCGACGACTCCCTCGGCGACGAGGTCCGCGTCACGGTGATCGCCGCCGGGTTCGACGCCGGCGCGCCGACGCACAAGAAGCTGGACCCGTCGACGTTCGGTTCCGGCTCGCGCGCGTCCTCCACCACGGCCTCGGCCTCGGCCGGGCAGGTCTCGAACCCGTCGGGGCCGCCGTCCGGTGCCACCCCGGTGCCGTCCGCGGGCAGCTCTGGCTACCCGGTGGCGCCGCCGCGGTCGCACTCGCCGATGCCGTCGGCCACCGGCAACCAGCCGTCCGGCGGGCTCCCGCAGCCCGGCGGCGGTTCGCGCGGCTACTCGCCGCTCGGCTCCAACGCGACCCAGGGCAGCCTGCCCGGGCGCGCGATGCCGGTGCACGACGACCCGTCGGACGACGAGGTCGACGTGCCGCCGTTCATGCGGCGCTAGAGACACCACGCTGAAGGCCATCGCCCGCTGACTAGAGTCGGTGGGCGGTGGCCTTCATCGATGTCAGGAGGATGCGTGCGGGTTCGGCGAGTGGTCACGACCAGGGCGGGCGGCGCGTCCCGGCCGCCCTACGACACCTTCAACCTGGGTGACCACGTCGGCGACGACGAGGGTGACGTCTTCGCCAACCGCAAGCGCCTGGCCGCCGAGCTGGGCGTGGCCGAGGACAAGCTGGCCTGGATGGAGCAGGTCCACGGCCGCACGGCGACGATCGTGGACGGCTCGGAAACCGCCGCGGCGGAGGCGACCGACGCCCTGGTGACCGCGACGCCGGGGGTCGCGCTCGTGGTGCTGGTCGCCGACTGCGTCCCGATCCTGCTGGCCGACGCCGAGGCCGGCGTGGTCTCGGCGGTGCACGCGGGCCGGGTGGGCACGCGGGTCGGCGTCGTCCCGGCCGCGGTCGAGGCCATGCGGAAGGTAGGGGCCGAGCCGCACCGGATCGAGGCGCTGCTCGGCCCGGCCATCTGCGGCGACTGCTACGAGGTCCCCGCCGAAATGGCCGCCGACGTCGAGAAACACGTCCCCGGCAGCGCGTGCAAGACCCGCCAGGGCACCCCCGGCCTCGACCTGCGCGCCGGGCTCTGGCGGCAGCTGGCCGACCTCGGCGTCGGCAAGATCGGCGTCGACCCGCGCTGCACGAACGAGGACAAGACGCTGTTCAGCTACCGCCGCGACGGGACGACCGGGCGGATCGCCGGCATCACCTGGGTCGAGGCATGACCTCCCGGAAGGCCGAGCTGGCCGAGAACCTGGCCGAGGTCGAAGCGCGGATCGCCGCCGCTTGCCGCGCGGCCGGGCGCCCGCGGGACGAGGTCAAGCTGATCGCGATCACGAAGACCTTCCCCGCGTCCGACGTCGCGCTGCTGGCCGAGCTCGGCATCACCGACGTCGGCGAAAACCGCGACCAGGAGGCCGGGCCGAAAGCCGCCGAGGTCGCCGAGCTGCTCCCCGGATCGGCACTGCGGTGGCACATGGTGGGCCGGCTGCAGCGGAACAAGGCGCGGTCCGTGGTCGGGTGGGCTCAGCAAGTGCAGTCCGTCGATTCCGCGCGGCTCGCCGACGCGCTCGCCAAGGCGGTGCACACCGAGCGTTACAGCGGTAAACGTGAGGAACCCCTCGACGTGCTGATCCAGGCCAGCCTCGACGACGACCCGGAACGCGGCGGCTGCCCGCTCACCGAGCTGGACGCGCTCGCCGAGCGCATCGCGCAGTCCGAAGAGCTGCGGCTTCGCGGCCTGATGGCCGTCGCGCCGCTGGGTGCGGACCCGGCCGCCGCCTTCGAACGGCTCGCTCGCGCGGGGGAGGCCCTCCGAAAAGATCACCCGAATGCCGCAGAAGTCTCCGCCGGGATGAGCCATGATCTCGAGCAGGCGATCACGCACGGCTCGACCTCTGTGCGTGTCGGAACCGCGTTGCTCGGTGGACGCGGTTTAGCCTCGCCGTAGGGAGCTCGCGCGGTCGTCACGTTTCGTGGCCGCCCGTGCGGGGCACTGACGGTGTGGAGATCGAGTCAGTGCGGGAGCGGCTAGGGCTAGGGAGAGGCATGAGCGCGCTGCAGAAGCTGAAGGCCTACTTCGGGATGGTGCCCGCTGACGACGACGGCTATGACGTCGAAGATGACTATCGACGCGGTTACGCGGACGACGACTACGACTCCTACGAGGAGCCGGCGCCGCGGTCGTCCCGTGCACGGTACCGCGGCGTCGACGACACGTACGACGAGCCTGTCAGCCGCAGCCGGTCACGCTCCGTGCCCAGCTCCGAGCCCGCTGTCCACGGCGCGCTCGCCATGGACCGGCAGCCGGAACCCGTGGCGCGCCTGCGACCGGTCACCGAGCCGGTCGTGCGCCAGCCGGTGCGTGATCCGTTGAGCCGCATCACCACACTGCACCCGACCAGTTACGCGGAGGCGCGCGCGATCGGGGAGCACTACCGCGAGGGCATCCCGGTGATCATGAACCTCACCGAGATGGAGAACGCGGACGCCAAGCGGCTCGTCGACTTCGCCGCCGGGCTGGCGTTCGCGCTCCGGGGGTCGATGGACAAGGTCACCAACAAGGTGTTCCTTCTCTCACCGCCCGATGTGGACGTCACCGCGGAAGACCGCCGGCGGATTGCCGAGGGCGGATTGTTTTTGCGGGGCTGAAGTCGCCGGGACCGCTGAGCGCAAGCAGACGTGACTTTGCCGACCCGGGGCGAGGTCGCCCCCCTCAACTGCGTCTTCGGAGAGGACGCCCGGTTAGAGTAGGTACGTGGAAGCTGTGTGGCTGGTCGTCTGGTACGTGCTGTTCGCCTTTTGGCTGCTGCTGACGGCGCGGATCGTGGTCGAACTCGTCCGGACCTTCGCGCGTGAGTGGCATCCGGCCGGAGGGGTTGCGGTCACGCTCGAGACCATCTACACAGTGACGGACCCGCCGGTCCGGTTGTTCAGACGGATCATTCCGATGGTTCGGATCGGCGGCGTCGGACTGGACTTGTCGATTATGGTGCTGCTGTTGGTTGTGTTCTTCGCGATGCAACTGGCGACTCCAAGTTGATCGGGGAAACTTGGGTGGACCCTGCAGGCCATGGAGTGCGTGAGGTGATCTGATGTCGTTGACCCCCGCTGACGTGCATAACGTTGCGTTCAGCAAGCCGCCCATCGGCAAGAGGGGCTACAACGAGGACGAGGTGGACGCGTTCCTCGACCTGGTGGAGACCGAGCTGGCCCGCTTGATCGAAGACAACAACGAGCTGCGCCAGCAGATGGAGCAGCTCGACGCCGAGCTCGAGTCGACTCGGAGCGAGCTCGACAGCGCCAAATCCGCACAGCCGCCGATGCGTGAAGAGCCGTCGCGCCGGCTGGCGCCGGTGCCGCCGCCGCAGTCCGCCATGGAGCAGACCCAGGCGCACTCGACGCACTCGATGGTCGGCGACAGCACGGAGCCGAACGTGCAGGCGGCCAAGGTCCTGGGCCTGGCCCAGGAGATGGCCGACCGGCTGACCGCCGAGGCGAAGACCGAGTCCGACGGGATGCTGGCCGAGGCCCGCACCAAGTCCGAGCAGCTGCTTTCGGACGCCCGGGCGAAGTCCGACTCGATGGTCAACGAGGCCCGCACCCGCGTCGACACGATGCTGAACGACGCGCGGACCCGTGCCGAAACCCTGGAGCGCCAGGCGCGCGACAAGGCGACCACGCTGGAGCGCGAGTCCCAGCGGAAGTACACCGAGACGATGAACAGCCTGAACTCCGAGAAGAGCGGGCTGGGCAAGAAGATCGAAGAGCTCCGCACGATCGAGCGGGAGTACCGCACGAGGCTGCGCGGGTTCCTCGAGTCCCAGCTGCGCGAGCTCGACGACCGCGGTTCCGCGGCGCCCGCGTCGGCGTCGTCGAACTCCGGGCAGTCGTCCGGTTCGACGAGCGGCGGCCAGGGTTACTCCTTCGGCCCGCGGGCCGAGGCCGGCTGAGTTTCCGTTCCGCGTCCACCCCGCCGGCACCTGTCGGTGGGGTGGACCACGGTTCGGAGTCGATCCGGTACCACACGTGGGCGGGTCGTGGTCCGCTCCCGGGTGGTTCGTGCTGTAATTCAGCGTGCTTTACATCGTGCTGGTCCTGGTACTGGCGGCTCTGGGGTTGCTCGTCACCGCGCTGATCACGGCTTCTTCGCTGTGGGCGTGGGTTTCCATCGGCCTGTCCGTGCTGGCCGGGCTGCTCCTGGTCGCCGACTGGCTGCGCCGCCGTCGCCGGTCTGCCGCGCCGTCGGCTCCGGCAGCTCCGGCCGTTTCCTCGCCGGAGCCCGAGCCGTCCGAGGCGCCTGAGTCTTCTGAGGCGCCTGAGGCGCCTGCCGAGGAAGAACAAACCACCCTGATCCCGGCGGCCGGCGACCTGGGTGACCCGGCCGACACACCAGACCCCGAGCCGGCCCCGGAGGCCGACGCTTCAGCCGAGGCCGAAACGAAGCCCGATTCCGACCCGGGTGTGGAAGAGACCCCGGAGGCCGACGTCGCGGTCCTGGCCGACCTCGAGGACGAGGTCGTGGTGGTCGACGAGCACCCCCGCTACCACCTGCGCACCTGCCCCTGGCTCGGCACCCGCGACACGATCCCGATCGGCGTGGGCGAGGCCCGCCAGCTCGGCTTCACCCCCTGCGACCGCTGCCACCCCGACGCCACCCTGGTAGCCGCTCACCGCTGACCGTGACGCCCGCCGGATCCCGCGTGATTGAAGCCGGAACTCGCGTGATCGAAGCCGGAACTGGCGTGATTGAAGCCGGAACTCGCGAGTTACGGCCCCGATCACGCGAGATCCGGGCCTGATCACGCGAGTTACGGCCCCGATCACGCGAGTTACGAGTTCCGGCTCGGGGCTGAGGGGCGTCAGGCGGCGAGGTCGGCCAGGCCCAGGTGGGTTTCCAGGGCTCGGGCGCCTTCCGGGGTCAGGCGCAGCGCGCGGTGGGCCTGGGCTCGCCGCCGGACCCAGCCCGCGTCGAGGAACCGGGTCGCCACCGCCGCACCCAGCGCGCCCGCCAGGTGGTGCCGCTGCTCGCTCCAGTCGAGGCAGAACTTCAGCAGCGGACGCCGACCAGCGGCGACAGCCTCCAAGTCCACGCCCAGCGAGCCGAACACCGAAGCGGCCGCCGGACCCAGCGTGTACGGGTGTTCGCGCAGCGGAGCCGAAATCCGGTCACCCGGACGCGGTCGCGTGTCGGACGCCCCGGCCAGCGCGCCACGCGCCAGCAACGCCGACGTCACCGCCACCCCGAGCCGGCCCGCAAGGTGGTCGTAGCACGTCCGGGCCGTCCGCAACGCCTCCGCCCGCGTCCCCTCGCGCAACGACGTCACCGGCTGGGACGGCGAACACCGCGCCAGCGTCTCCAGCAGCTCCGCGGTGTCCGGGCCGGCCAGCCGGTAGAACCGGTGCCGTCCCGACTTCTCCGCGACGACCAGGCCCGCCGCCCGCAGCTTCGCCAGGTGCGCGCTGACGCCCGGCGCGGACAGCCGCGCTTCGGCGGCCAGCACGGACGCCGCCAGCGCGCGGCCGTCGGCGAGCGCGAGCAGCACGCGGACCCGGGCCGGGTCCGCGAACAGCGCGGCCGTGCGCGCGATGTCGGCGTCGCCCTCCACGTCTCCCAGGATGCCCCCGCGACGCTTCCACCCAAACGGAAGTGTCCGCGCGGTCCACTGGGGACATGCTCCTGTTCACCATGTGCGCCGGGATGTTCCTCGTCCAGCTGGACGTCACGGTCGTCAACGTCGCCCTGCCCGCCATCGGCACCGGCCTGCACGCCGGCCTCACGGCGCAGCAGTGGGTGGTCGACGGCTACGCGGTGGTCCTGGCCGCCTTCCTGCTCACCGGCGGCGCGCTCGGCGACGTCTTCGGTCACCGCCGGGTCGTCCTCGCGGGCTTCGCGCTGTTCGGCACGGCGTCGGCCGCGTGCGGGCTCGCCGGGTCGGCGCCGTGGCTCGTCGCCGCCCGCGCCGGCCAGGGCCTGGGCGCGGCGTTGCTGCTGCCCGGCACGCTCGCCGTGATCACGAGGGCCTACCCGGGACGCGCCGAGCGGGCGCGGGCCCTCGGCATCTGGGCCGGGGTGTCGGCGCTGGCCCTGGCGGCGGGCCCGGTGCTCGGCGGCGCGGTCGTCTCGGCGGCGGGCTGGCGGCCGGTGTTCTGGCTCAACGTCCCCGTCGTGCTGGCGGCCGTCTTCGCGACGCGGCGGCTCGTCCCGCGCGGCGAGCGCCGGTCCGGACGGCGGATCGACGTCGCGGGCATCGCCACGGCGGTGCCGGCCCTCGGCGCCGGGGTGTACGCGGTCATCGACGAGAACGTCGTGGCCGGGATCGTGGCGGCCGGCGCGCTCGTGGCGTTCGCGGTCGTGGAGAGCCGGGTCGCGGATCCCATGCTGCCCCCGGACGTCGTCCGCCGGACGCTCGGCCCGAACTTCGTCGCGGCGGCGATGAACTTCACCGGCATCGGCGCGATCCTCGTCCTGACGCTGTACCTGCAGGGCGTCCGGCACGCGGGACCGCTCGAAGCCGGGCTCGACGTGCTGCCGCTGTTCGGCCCGCTCTCGCTGCTGGCCCCGGTCGCGGGCCGGCTGACCGGCCGCTTCGGGCCGCGGCCGCTCATGGTGGCCGGCCTGGCGCTCGGCGCGCTCGGCATGCTGAACCTGCTGCTGCTCAACGAAAACAGCGGATACGCGGCCCTGCTGCCGACGCTGCTCGGTCTCGGCGTCGGGATGGGCCTGCTGACGACGGCGGTGGTGACGGCCGCGGTCGGCGGCATCCCGCCGGAGCGCGCCGGCGTGGCCAGCGGCGTCAACAACACCGCCCGCCAGGCCGGTGGCGCGCTCGGGGTGGCGGTGCTCGGCACCGTCGCGGGCGAGCCCGGCGGTGAGTTCCTCGCCGGGCTGCACGAGGCCGGGCTGATCGCCGCGGTGTCGTGGCTGGTCGCGATCGGCGTGACGCTCACCGGGGTACGTGCCCCTCGTGACAACCCGGTTGCGCGGGCCGGTTAACCTGGTAGGCAACACGGCGTCGATCCGGCCATCACCGGGGAGCCTCCGGAAGAACCGAGCGCGAGCTCTCAGTAGAACCGGACGGGTTCGGCCCGTGACAGCCGTCGAAACGAGTGGCCCGTGAGAACGGGCAAGCGGGGTGGTACCGCGGAACGCCGAGGCGTCTCGTCCCCGTGTGGGTGACCGGTGCAAGTGCCGGTCGTCCGTACGCGAGCGACGAACCGAGGAGCACCCGGATGTACCCCCAGGCCCAGCTTGGCGACGGCGCAGGAGTCCCGTCGCAGCCGTCGTTCCCCGCACTGGAGAAGCAGGTCCTCGCCTACTGGGAGAGCGACCGGACCTTCCAGGCGACGATCGACGCGCGCCCGGCCGGCGAAAAGGGCGAAAACGAGTACGTCTTCTACGACGGCCCGCCCTTCGCCAACGGCCTGCCGCACTACGGCCACCTGCTCACCGGGTACGTCAAGGACCTGGTGCCGCGCTACCAGACGATGAAGGGCCGCAAGGTCGAGCGCCGCTTCGGCTGGGACACCCACGGCCTGCCCGCCGAGCTCGAAGCGATGCGCCAGCTCGGCATCACCGAGACGTCCGAGATCGAAGAGATGGGCATCGCGAAGTTCAACGCGGCTTCGCAGGAGTCCGTCCTCCGCTACACCGACGAATGGCGCGAGTACGTCACCCGCCAGGCCCGCTGGGTCGACTTCGACAACGACTACAAGACCCTCGACGTCACCTACATGGAGTCGGTGCTCTGGGCGTTCAAACGCCTGTGGGACAAGGGACTCGTCTACGAGGGCTACCGCGTCCTGCCGTACTGCTGGCGTGACGCGACGCCGCTGTCCAACCACGAGCTGGGCATGGACGCCGACGTCTACCGCAACCGCCAGGACCCGGCCGTCACGGTCGGTTTCCGCCTGGAGGGCAACGGCAACGACCTCGACGGCACCTACCTGCTGATCTGGACCACCACGCCGTGGACGCTGCCGTCGAACCTCGCGACCGCGGTGCACCCCGAGGTGGACTACGTCGTCGTCGAGAGCGAAAGCCTGCCCGGCAAGCGATTCCTGCTCGCCGAAGCACGCGTCGCCGCGTACGCACGCGAACTCGGCGAAGAGCCGACGGTGGTGGCCCGCTACACCGGCACGCAGCTGCTGGGAACCCGTTACGCACCACCGTTCCCGTACTTCACCGACACGGAAAACGCCCACCGGGTGCTGGCCGCCGACTACGTCACCACCGACGACGGCACCGGGATCGTCCACATCGCCCCGGCCTACGGCGCCGACGACAAGGTCGTCACCGACGCCGCCGGCATCCCGCCGGTCACGCCGGTCGACGCGCACGGCAAGTTCGACGCGACCGTCCCGGACTACGAGGGCCAGCAGGTCTTCGACGCCAACCCGAACATCGTGCGGGACCTCAAGAACGGCACGGGCGCCGCCGCGCAGCAGGGCGCTTTGCTGCTGCGGCACGAAACCTACGACCACTCCTACCCGCACTGCTGGCGCTGCCGGAACCCGCTGATCTACCGCGCGGTCTCGTCGTGGTTCGTCGCGGTGACGCAGTTCAAGGACCGGATGGTCGAGCTGAACCAGCAGATCACCTGGTACCCGGAGAACGTCAAGGACGGCCAGTTCGGGAAGTGGCTGGAGAACGCCATCGACTGGTCGATCTCCCGCAACCGGTACTTCGGCACGCCGATCCCGGTGTGGCAGTCCGACGACCCGGCCTACCCGCGCACCGACGTCTACGGCTCGCTCGACGAGCTGGAGGCGGACTTCGGCGTGCGGCTGGACAACCTGCACCGGCCCTACATCGACGAACTGACCCGGCCGAACCCGGACGACCCGACCGGCAAGTCCACGATGCGCCGCGTCCCGGACGTCCTCGACGTCTGGTTCGACTCGGGCTCGATGCCGTACGCCCAGGTGCACTACCCGTTCGAGAACGCCGAGTGGTTCGAGCACCACTACCCGAGCGACTTCATCGTCGAGTACATCGGGCAGACCCGCGGCTGGTTCTACCTGCTGCACGTGCTGGCGACGGCGCTGTTCGACCGGCCGGCGTTCCGCACCTGCGTGTCGCACGGCATCGTGCTGGGCTCCGACGGCGCGAAGATGTCGAAGTCGCTGCGCAACTACCCGGACGTCAACGAGGTCTTCGAGCGCGACGGCTCCGACGCCATGCGCTGGTACCTGATGGCGAGCCCGATCCTGCGCGGCGGCAACCTCGTCGTCACCGACAAGGGCATCCGCGACGCTGTCCGCCAGGCGGTGCTGCCGCTGTGGAACTCGTACTACTTCCTCGCGCTGTACGCGAACGCCGAAGGCGTGGAAGGCCGGTGGCGCACGGATTCGCCGAACGTGCTCGACCGGTACGTCCTGGCGAAGACGCACGAGTTGGTCACCGACGTCGAGTACGCGATGGACAACTACGACGTCGCGGGCGCGTGCCAGACCGTCCGGGACTTCCTCGAGGTCCTGACGAACTGGTACGTGCGCCGCTCGCGCGACCGCTTTTGGGCCGGTGACCAGGACGCGATCGACACGCTGCACACCGTGCTGGAGGTGACTTCGCGGGTCGCGGCGCCGCTGCTGCCGCTGACCACCGAGGTCGTCTGGCGCGGGCTCACCGGCGGCCGTTCGGTGCACCTGACCGACTGGCCGAACGCGAACGACCTGCCCGCGGACGCGGCGCTGGTGACGGCGATGGACCGGGTGCGGCAGGTGGCGTCGTCGGCGCTGTCGCTGCGGAAGGCGAACAAGCTGCGCGTGCGGCTGCCGCTGTCGTCGCTGGTCGTGGCGGCCGCCGACGCCGATTCGATGGCGCCGTTCGCCGACATCCTGCGCGACGAGGTGAACGTGAAGGCGGTCGAGCTGACCACCGACGTCGCCGCGCACGGCGGGTTCGAGGTCGCGGTGAACGCCCGTGCCGCCGGCCCGCGCCTGGGCAAGGACGTCCAGACGGTGATCAAGGCCGTCAAGGCGGGGGACTGGTCGTTCCAGGGCGGCGCCGTGGTCGCGGCCGGGATCGCCCTGGAGGAGGGCGAGTTCGAGCGCCGGCTGGTCGCCAAGGGCGGCGGCGCGGCGGCGGAACTGCCGGGCGGGTCCGGGCTGGTCCTGATCGACACCGAGGTGACGCCGGAGCTGGCGGCCGAGGGCCTGGTCCGCGACCTGGTCCGGGTCGTGCAGCAGGCCCGCCGGGACGCCGGGCTCGACGTCGCCGACCGGATCGCGCTCACGATTGATTCAGTGCCCGACGTCGTCGAGGCGGCGCGGCGGCACGAGGAGTTCCTCGCCTCGGAGACGCTGGCGACGTCGGTGACCCACGGCCCGGTCGCCGAGGGCTTCGCCGGCACGGTCGGCGACGGCACGAAGGTCACCGTGGCGGTGGCGAAAGCATGATTGCCGCGGGTGGCCGGTAGGGTGCAGACTCGACCGGCCACCCCGGATCCGGGGCGGCACCTTGGGGGAGGGGTACGTCGAAGGTGAATCCTGGTAAGAGACGCGGCATCCTGATCGGTGGCGCGCTGCTGGTCGTCGTGGTTCTGGTGGCCGCGTTCTTCGTGCTGAACAGCGGGGGTTCGACGCCGGAGGCCGCCACCGGCGCGACCACGGTGGAGAGCCCGGGCGCGCTCGACCCGAACTCGGCGATCACCGAGTACCTGCAGGACTTTTCCGAGAACAACCCCGACGCGGCGGCTCGGCTGACCGACGACAACGCGGCCGCCGCGGTGGCCCTGCGGGCCACGCGGAACACGCTGAACCCGGCGTCGGTGACCGCCAAGCTGGCCGCCCTGCAGCCGGCCCCGGCCGGCGCGAAGCAGGCGGACGGCACGTTCAGCGTCTCGTGGACGTTGAAGCCGGGCCAGGTCTGGACCTACGACGTGCCGTTCCAGCTCGTGCAGGGTGGCGGGAAGTGGCTGGTCCACTGGGCGCCGTCGCTGCTGCACCCGAAGCTGGAGGCGGGCCAGCGGCTGGTGATCAGCACCGCCGTGCAGGACACCGTCGCGGTCGCCGACCGCGACGGCAAGCCGCTGGTCGTCAGCGGGTCCGGCGGCCTGCGCCCGGTGGACGGCAACCCGGCGCCGCTGCTGCGCTCGGCGCTGCTCGCGCAGGTCACCGCCGCGGCGGGCGGGGGCTTCGCCGTCGAACGCGTCGATGCCGGCGGCAAGAGCATCGAGCGGCTGTTCGGGAAGGTGTCGGACGCGGGAGCGAAGCCGCTCGTGACGAGCCTGAGCCTGGCCGCGCAGAACGCCGCCCAGGCCGCGGTGGACGGCTACCGGGGGTCGGCGATGCTCGTCGCCATGGACACGGGGTCGGGCGACATCCTCGCCGTCGCGCAGAACGCCGCGGCCGGGAACTCGCCGAAGGCGCTCAACGGCCTGTACGAGCCGGGGTCGTCGTTCAAGATCGCGACGTCGGTGGCGGCGGTCCAGCAGAGCGGGCTCAACGCGACGTCGCCGGTCGACTGCCCGGGCGTCGCGACGATCGGCACGCGGACGGTCAAGAACGAGGGCTTCGAGCTCGGCGCGACCAACCTGCAGACGGCGTTCGCGCGCTCCTGCAACACGACGTTCGGGCAGCTGGCGCTCGGCCTGCCCGCGGACGGGCTGAAGAAGGCGGCCGACGAACTGGGCCTCAACGCCGACTACGAAATTCCCGGCCTCAAGACGGAGCTCGGCAAGGTCGAGCCCGCGGCGAGCAAGGACGAGCAGGTCGAAGACGGGTTCGGCCAGGGCCGCATCCAGGCCAGCGCCCTCGGCGGCACGCTGATGGCCGCCACGGTCGCCACCGGCAAGGCGATCACGCCGCGGCTGTGGCACGACGTCGACACCAAGGTGGTCAAGGGCTACTCGCCGCCGCCGGCATCGGTGCTCGGCGAGGTGCGGAAGATGATGCGCGCGGTGGTGACCAGCGGCACCGGCCGCGCCGCCGCGGGGGCGGGCACCGTCTTCGGCAAGACCGGCACCGCCCAGTTCGGCGACGGCAAGCAGGCCACGGGCTGGTTCGTGGGCTACCGCGGGAGCGTGGCCTTCGCGGTGGTCCTGGAGGACTCGAACGACTCCGGCCCGGCCGTCCAGGTCGCCGCCACCTTCCTCAAACCCCTCTGACCTCCGGACCCAGCCGGACGACATGAGTACCCACACGGCCGACACGCGTACCTGGATGGACGACACGCGGAGGCGAGCGGCCGGCGCCCGTGTCGTCCGGCTGAGTACGCGTGTCGTCCGTGTGGGTACGCGCGTCGGCCGTGTGGGTACGACGGTTCGGCCGCGGCCGACGGGTCGCGGCCGTAGCGTGGGGGCATGGAGACGATCGCGCTGGCCGAGGTGGCCGCGGTGCTCGCCGACCCGAGCCGGGCCACCATGTGCCTCGTGCTGCTGGACGGGCGGGCCTGGACCGTCGGCGAGCTCGCGAAGGCGGCCGGGATCGCCCTCTCGACCGCCAGCGAGCACGTCACCCGGCTGGCCGGCGCCGGCTTCGTCGTCCGGGTCAAGCAGGGGCGGGCCAGCTACGTCCGGATCGCCGATCCGCGCGTGGCCGAGCTGATCGAGCACCTGGCCCAGCACGCAGTGACATCCGGGGCTTCGCCCCGGGCCGGGGGCTCCGCCACCCGGAGCCCCCGAAAAACTTCCGAGCACCGGCCGGTGACCGGCCTGAAGTCGTCGCTGCGGGCGCGGCGGCTCGGGTTCGCGCGCACCTGCTACGACCACCTCGCCGGCGAGCTCGGCGTGGCGCTGCGCGAAGGCATGCTCGCCACCGGCCTGGTCGACACCGCCGACGGCCTGGCCCTGACCCCGCGCGGGCGGGCGGTGCTGGCGGACCTCGGCGTGCCGGTCGCCGCCGGGCGGCGGCCGCTGCTGCGTGACTGTCTGGATTGGACGGAGCGCCGCGACCACCTCGCCGGGGCCCTGCCCGCGGCGCTGCTCGACCGGGCCGTCGACGCCGGCTGGGTGGCCCAGGACGGCTACCGCGCGGTCAAGGTGCTGCCGCCGGCGAGGGAGCCGTTCGCCGCTCTCGGTGTCGATCTCGACGCGCTCGGTGGTGTCGCGGCGCCTTAACACACCGGGTGTCCGGCGCCGGGCAGCGGTACACGAACGAGTTAACCCCCGCGCTTCACTATTCTGAGGGCCCCACGGCACTCGGGAGGAGGCGGGCATGGACCAGCTTCCCGTGCTGCTCGGCGTCGGCGGCGTCGTGCTCCTCGCCTCCGTGCTGGCCGTGCGGGTGTCGATCCGGCTCGGCCTGCCCTCGCTGCTGCTGTACCTGGGGATCGGCGTCCTGCTGGGCGAAGCCGGCTTCGGCGTCCGGTTCGACAACCCCGGGCTCACCCAATCACTCGGCCTCGCCGCGCTCGTGATGATCCTCGCCGAAGGCGGGCTGACCACCCGGTGGTCGGCGGTGAAACCCGCACTGGGCCGGGGAATCGCACTGTCCACAGTGTCCGTGGTGGTGAGCATCGCGGTCACCGGCGCGGCGCTGCACTGGCTGCTGGGCCTGGAGTGGCGGCTGGCGCTGCTGTGGGGTGCGGTGCTCGCTTCGACCGACGCGGCCGCGGTGTTTTCGGTGCTGCGCACGGCCGGGATCGGCAAGCGGCTCACCGGCGCGCTCGAACTCGAGTCGGGCATCAACGACGCGCCGGCTTACATCGCCGTCGTGGTGCTGGCCGAAGGCACCACTGTGGACTGGACGCTGCCGCTGCTGGTGGTCTACGAGCTGACGGCGGGCCTGGTCATCGGGCTGGCCTTCGGCTGGCTCGGCGGCTTCGCGCTGCGCCGGGCCGCGCTGCCGGCGACCGGCCTGTACCCGCTCGCCACGGTCGCGGTGTGCGTCGTCGCGTACTCGTCCGGGCAGCTGCTGCACGCGTCCGGGCTGCTCGCCACCTACGTGGCCGCGCTGGTCCTCGGGAATTCGCGGCTGCCGCACCGGTCGGACACGCTGTCGTTCGCCGAGGGGCTGGGCTGGCTGGCGCAGATCGGGCTGTTCGTGCTGCTGGGGCTGTTCGCGTCGCCGGGCCGGCTGCTCGACGCGATCGTGCCGGGCCTGGTCGCGGGCGCGGTCGTGCTGCTGCTGGCGCGGCCGGTTTCGGTCCTCCTGGCGATGCTGCCGTTCCGGCTGCCGTGGCGCGAACAGGCGTTCCTGTCGTGGGCCGGGCTGCGCGGGGCCGTGCCGATCGTGCTCGCCATGATCCCGCTGTCGCAGGGCCTGCCGGGCGCGCAGCGGCTGGTCGACGCGGTGTTCGTGCTGGTGGTGGTCCTGACGCTGGTGCAGGGGGCGACGCTCGGCCCGCTCGCGCGCCGGCTCGGGCTGGCCAAGAAGTCCGAGCCGCACGAGATCGAGGTCGACTCCGCGCCGCTGGACGAGCTGGGGGCCGAACTGCTGCAGGTCCGCATCCAGCCCGGCTCGAAGATGCACGGCGTCTACCTGTCCGAGCTGCGGCTGCCCATCGGCGCGACGATCAGCCTGGTCGTGCGCGACGGCACGGGTTTCACGCCGCAGAAGACCAGCCGGCTGCAGGAGCACGACCAGCTGCTGGTCGTCACGACGAGCGCCGTCCGCGACGCGGCCGAACGCCGGCTGCGCGCCGTCGACCGGGCCGGGCGCCTGGCTCGCTGGAAGGGCGAATCCGGCCGCTGACGGAAATCTTCCCTGTAGTCCCTCTTTTGGCTTAAGGTCCGCTCGATCGAGTGAACTTTGGCGCCAGAGGAGTCATGCGGTGAACCTTTCCGTGCGGGCGGCGAGCTTGGCCGCCGCGGTCGTTTCGGCCGTAGGCCTCCTCGCGCCTCCGGCGTCCGCCGAAGCCTTTCCGTCGCTCGCCTTGCCGTTCGAGGCGGGCCAGCAGGTCTACTCGGCGGGCATCCACTCCGACGACGGCGGCACCGGCGTGCGGAACGCCATCGACTTCAGCCCCGCCGACGGCACGGTCCGCGCGTCCCTGGCCGGCACGGTCCACCTCCAGCACTGCGCGGGCGGCGACTGGGTGACGATCGATCACGCCGGCGGCCGGCGGACCGGCTACTACCACCTGGAGGGCATCCGGGTCACCGACGGTGAGCAGGTCGAAGCCGGCACGGTGCTGGGTTCGACCGGCAACGCCCTCCCGTGCGGCGGCAGCAGCACGGGCGCGCACGTGCACTTCACGCTCTGGACCCTCCCGGACGCGGCGGCGGGCGACTGGGACGGAGTGGCGTTCGCCCGCATTTCGACAACACTCGCGACGGCCCTGGGCGAGCCGATCAACGGCAAGACCCTCGGCGGCTGGAGGTTCACGGAGGGGGCGGAGCAGTACTCGGGCACCGCGACGCACCTCGCGGACGAAGCGGTGGTCCAGCTGCCGGGCCGCTTCCGCGCGAGTCCCTGACGCCGCCGAGCGCGCACAGCGGGTGCTTTCGGCTGTGCGCCATCGCGCCTCGCCGCCCGCCGCCCGCCTCGCCGACCGCCCGCCCGCCCCGCCGACCGTCGCTGCTCGCCGCCTTGCCGCCTTGCCGCCCCGTCGGCCGCCCCGCCCCGCCGGCCGGCCCGCCGGCAGGGCGGGGCAGGCGCTGCCCGCCGCCTCGCTAGTCCGCCCGCCCCGCTCGTCGCCGCCTCGCACTGCCCCGTCCCGCCGCCCCGCCCGCCACCGGAGTTGCCGTGCCGCGGCGCGCTCCGGCCGCACCGGCCGTCACCGTCTGTGAGCGGCGTCTCAGAATGTGAGGCGGGGGTTGGCCACGGGCCGCGTTCTCGGTTACCTTCTGGCTCAGGTCATGAGTGCCAGCGCGAAGCCCCGGCTTGCTGGCCGGCAACCCTCCTACCGCGGTGGGGTGCCCCGGGTGAAGACCGGGCCGGTCGCGCCGTGCGACGGGCAAGCGCGGGCCCCTCGCCGGGGTCCCCCGGATCGCCGAGGAGGCACCCCGATGACTCTCGCCATCGACCGCACCCCGCTCGAAAGCCGCGAAACCGCCGAAACTCCCGAAACCGCCGCCATTCCCGCCGTCGCGGGGGCGGCGCTGCGGGTGCCGCTGGTGACCGGCGGGGACATCGGCTACGCCAACCTCGACCACGCCGCGAGCGCCCCGTGCCTCGATGCCGTCCGCCGGGCCGTCGACGAGTTCCTGCCCTGGTACGCCAGCGTCCACCGCGGGGCCGGCTTCGCGTCGCAGGTCTCCACCAAGCTCTACGAGCGCACCCGGGACACCCTGCGCCGCTTCGTCGACGCCCGGCGGACCGACACCGTCGTCTTCACCCGCAACACCACCGACTCCTTCAACCTGCTCGCCCGCAGCCTGCCGCGGCACACCACGGTGATCGTCTTCGACACCGAGCACCACGCCGCGCTGCTGCCGTGGCCGGGGCCGAACGTCCGGCGGATCCCGACCCCGCGCACCCGCCTCGCCGCGGTGTCCGCTGTGGACGAAGCGCTCGCGGACGCCCCGCAGGGACCGCGGCTGGTCGTCGTCACCGGAGCGTCCAATGTGACCGGTGAGCTGCTCCCGGTGGCGGAAATCGCCGCCGTGGCGCGGAAACACGGCGCCCGCATCGCGCTCGACGCCGCCCAGCTCGCCCCGCACCGCCGGATCTCGCTCAGGGAACTGGACGTCGACTACGTCGCTCTGTCCGGCCACAAGCTGTACGCGCCCTTCGGCGCGGGCGCGCTGATCGGCCGCGCCGACTGGCTGCGCGCCGCCCGGCCGTACCTCGCCGGCGGCGGCGCGACCAAGCTCGTCACCGAAGACGCCGTCGTCTGGAACACCGGTCCGGAGCGCCACGAAGCCGGTTCGCCCAACACCGTCGGCGTGTACGCGCTCGGCGTCGCGTGCGAGACCCTGAGCCGGAACTGGGACGCCGTCGAGGCGCACGAACAGGCCCTGCTCACCCGGCTGCGCAAGGGACTCGGCAGCGTCCCCGGCTGCGCCGAGCTGCGGTTGTTCGACGCGCCGGTCGACCGGGTCGGCACGGTCAGCTTCGTCGTCGACGGCTTCGACCCCGGGTGGCTCGCCGCGGTGCTGTCCGCCGAGTACGGCATCGGCGTCCGCGACGGCGCCTTCTGCGCCCACATCGCGGCCAAGCGGCTGATCGGCGTCACCGGCGGCGACGGCCAGCAGGCCGTCCGCGTCAGCCTCGGCCTCGGCAGCACGGAGGAACACGTCGACCGCGTGCTCCTGGCGCTGCGGCAAATCGTCGCTCGCGGAGCACGCTGGGAATACGCGAAGGTGGACGGCCGCTGGGCGCCGGTGGCCGACCCGCGGGAGCTGCCGCCGTTCTGCTGAGCGCTAGCCTGGACCGATGGGGAGAGGGCAGCGTTTCTGGTTTCCGCTGGCACTGCTGGGGTTCGCCGAGATCGGCCTGGCGGCGGTGCAGCTGGTGGCCCGCCGCAGCCGGGCCGAAAGCGAGTCCGCGAACCTCCTCATCGGACCGTACTCGGTCCCGCCCGGCGTGACCGAGCACAGCCAGGCGTATCAGTTGCCCCTGGATGATTTCCGCAGGGTGGAAAGCGGCCTGCCGGCCGGGCCCGCGTGGCTGGTCGCGCTCGGCGTGGTGCTCGCCGGCACGGCCGTCTGGTACGCGCTGGCCCTGCGGCCCGTCCGCACCGGGCGGTTCGTCCTCGGCACGGTCTCCGCGCTGCTCGCCGTCCCGCTGCTCGACCTGGTCGGGTCCTGGCAGTTCCGGCTCGACGAGGGGCTGCGCGGCCCGCTGCTGGCCACGCTCGGCCTGCTGGTGCTCGCCGCCTACGAGCGCAGCGTGTTCCTCCTGGTCACCACGGTCGCGTTCGCCCTGGTCGCCGTAGTGCTCTCGGCGGACATGGCGGGCGTGCTGATCTCGGCGGTGATCCTGCTCGCCGTCGCCTTCGTCGCCCTGCTGCGGGGAAACCCGCGCCCGATACCCTGACGCGATGGGGAGTTCCGTCCGGTCCTGGTTCCCGTTGGCCGCGCTGGCGTTCGCGCTGCTCGTGATGGTGGCCGCCGAGCTGGTCCCCGCCGCCGGTCCGCAGGGCTACCCGCTGATCCAGGGACTGCACGGCCTCGGCACCGGCGGAGTCGGTGGCACCGGCTATCCGGAGTCGCAGTTGTCGGGGGTCGCGTACGCGACCGCGGTCTCGGCCGACGCGGTGCCTTCGGCGAGGCTCGGCTGGCTCGCGGGTCTCGCCTGCGTGGTGCTCGCCGTGGCGGGCTGGTACTGGCGGGAGCTGCGCCGGGCCGCCACCCCGCCCAGGCCCGGCCGGTTCGTGCTCGGCACGCTCGGGGCGCTCGCCGCCGTCCCGCTGCTCGACCTGGTCGGCCTCCTGCAGTTCCGGCTCGGCGGCGACGTCCGCGGCGCCCTGCTGGCGACGCTCGGCCTGGTGCTGCTGGCCGGCTACGAGCGCAGCTGGTTCCTGCTGGCCGTCGCCGGGGTGTTCGCGCTGGTCGCGACCGCGTTCCTGCCCCCGGTGCCCGGCACGCTCGCCGCGGCGGGCGTGCTGTTCGCGGCCGCCTTCGCCGTCCTCCTGCGACCGCGGCCGGACGGGCCCGACACGGCCTGACCAGTGCCGTGGACAATGGACCGGTGAGCACCGAGCCCAGCCACTCCGAACCCGACACCACCGCGCCCGCCGATGCGGTGCCCGATCCGGCCGCCGACGCGCCCGAGAACCCGGAGGTCCCGGCGAAGCCGCTGCTGCCCAAGCGGCGGGTCGGCTGGGTCTTCGCGGTCGCCGTCGTGTTCTGGGCCATCGACCTGGTGACGAAGAACCTGGTCGTCGCCGACCTGGAGGGCAAGGAGCCGGTCAAGATCCTCGGCGGGCTGATCTACCTGCAGGTGATCCGCAACCCCGGTGCCGCGTTCTCGATGGCCACCGGCATGACGTGGGTGCTCGCCCTGGTCGCGCTGGCCGTCGTCATCGCGATCATCTGGCTGGCGCGGCGGCTGCGGTCGATCGGCTGGGCGATCGGCCTCGGCCTCGTGCTCGCCGGCGCCACCGGCAACCTGACCGACCGCATCTTCCGCGCGCCCGGCGGGCTGCAGGGCCACGTCGTCGACTTCATCTCGGCGTTCGCCCCGAACGGCAAGGGCTTCGCGATCTTCAACATCGCCGACTCCGCGATCTGCGTCGGCGGCGCCCTGATCGTGCTGCTGTCGCTGCTGGGCAAGGACTACGACGGCACGTCGACCAAGGACAAGAAGACGGCCGAAGCGCCGGAGCAGCCGGAGGAGCAGGCGTGAGCTCGCGGATGCTCCCGGTGCCCGACGGGCTCGACGGGATGCGGGTCGACGCCGGCCTCGCCAAGCTGCTCGGGCTGTCCCGCACGGTCGTCGCCGAGCTCGCCGAATCCGGGGACGTGCTGCTCGACGGCCGTCCCGCGGGCAAGTCCGACCGCCTCTCCGGCGGCGGCCTCCTGGAAATCACCCTGCCGGAGCCGGCGAACCCGGTCCAGATCGTCGCGGAGCCGGTCGCGGGCATGCAGATCCTGCACGACGACGACGACATCGTCGTGATCTCGAAGCCGGTCGGCGTCGCGGTGCACCCGAGCCCGGGCTGGACCGGCCCGACCGTCGTCGGCGGCCTCGCCGCGGCCGGCCTGCGCATCGCGACCTCGGGTGCGGCCGAGCGCCAGGGCGTGGTCCACCGGCTCGACGCGGGCACCACCGGCGTGATGGTGGTGGCCAAGAGCGAGCACGCGTACACGGTGCTGAAGCGCGCGTTCAAGGAGCGCACGGTCGACAAGGGCTACCACGCGATCGTCCAGGGCCACCCGGACCCGATGCGCGGCACGATCGACGCCCCCATCGACCGCCACCCGCGCCACGACTACAAGTTCGCGGTGGTCCAGGGCGGCCGCCCGAGCGTGACGCACTACGAAGTCGTCGAGGCGTTCCGGGCGGCGTCGCTCGCGCACATCAAGCTCGAAACCGGGCGGACGCACCAGATCCGCGTCCACTTCTCGGCGCTGCGGCACCCCTGCGTCGGCGACCTGACCTACGGCGCCGACCCGGTCCTGGCCCGCCACCTCGGCCTGAGCCGGCAGTGGCTGCACGCGAAAACGCTGGGATTCGCCCACCCCGCGGACGGCCGCTGGGTCGAGTTCGAGTCGGAGTACCCGGACGACCTGGCGAAGGCACTGGAAACCCTGCGCGACGAAAGCTACTAGTCCTCGATCGACCAGGTCAGCGTGCGCTCGTCCGGCTCCGGCCGCGGGCTCCAGCGGACCGAGACCACGCGCGTGGCGTCCGGGAGGACGTACACCGTGTGGCCGCCCAGCGTTTCGCCCGGTTTGACGCCGATCTTGTGCGGTGGCCGGGACGTCAGCGACACCGGGGCCTTGCCGATCGCCTGGCCGTCGGCGGCGAGCAGCTCGAGGTAGTTGTCCGGCAGCGACGCGAACGGGATCGAGCCGCGGTTGGTGATCTCGGTGTGCACCACCACCGCACGTTCACCGGCTTCCAGGCGGTACCCGGCCGCGCTGAACAGGTAGTCGGCCGGGTCCTGGACCTCCAGCAGCTGCACCGACAGCTGCTCGCCCTCCAGGCCCTGGGTCTCCATGACCTCGCCGAGCCTGCCCTGCTTGCCGGCGGCGGGCCCGCTCGGCCGGGCGGGTTCGTCGCCGCGGGCCCACGACGCCGTCTGCGGCACGCCCCACGTGCTCACGGCCGGGTCGAGCGGCACCGGCGGCGGCGTGAACGGCCGGGCCGGGCGCGGCGGCTGCTGCGGTGGCGGGCCGGGGTAGCGCCCGGACGGCGTCCCCTGGACGTGGTACGGCCCGGACGGCGTGCCCTGGACGTTGTAGGGCCCCGAAGGCGCGCCTTGCACGGTGTACGGCCCCGACGGGGCGCCCTGGACGGTGTACGGCCCCGAAGGCGTCCCTTGGACGGGCGGGGGCATCGGCGGGGCAGGCTGCTGCGGCACGGGCTGCGACGGCGGGGGGAACTGCGGCCGGTTCGCCCACGACGGCGGGGCGCCGGCGATGGCCGCGCGCAGGCCGTTCGGGTCGCTCTCGACGCCGACGAGCAGGGGGAGCCCGCTGCCGGAGAGGGCGACCAGCCGGTAGGCCACCTCGCGGGGATCCATGCCGACCTTGGCCGCCAGCTCGTGCACCGCCGCCTTGCCGAGGTCGGCGAGCGCGGCGAGCAGGCGGGTATCCACGGGATCGGTCACGGCCACATCGGAAACGCTACCGCCTGGCCGGTCCGCGCTGCCCGAGGCCGTCCGCCCCCGGCGAACGGCACGGGCGTTTTCTGTCGGTGATCTCCGTTAGGGTCGGCCGTGAGCACATCAGCCGAAGCTGGGGGTCCTGCCATGACCGCGGTCACCGAACTCGCCGACGAGTTCGTCGAAGCGCTGTTCGCCGCCGATCCGCTGACGCCGGCGCTGCTGGGCCTGCGTCCGGCGGAGCCCGGCCTCGCGGACCTGTCCGCCGAGGCCGAGCGGGCGTTCCGGGGCCGGCTCGAGCAGTTCCTCGACCGGGCCCGCGCGCTGGAGACCGAGGACCTCCCGGCCGAGGACCGCGTCACGCGCGAAGTGCTGATCACCACGGCCGAAAACCGCATCGCGGCGATCGACAGCCGGATGACCGAGTTCACCGTCACCGACCTTTCCGTCGGGATCGCGGCCGGCCTGCTCACGGCGTTGCCGATGACGACGGTGACGGCGGGTGAGACCGCGGAGGCCCAGCTCGGCCGGCTGGCCGCGATCCCGGAGCACCTGCGCCAGGCCGCGCGGCGGCACGCCGCCGGCATCGCCGACGGCCTGCTCCCGGTGACCCACCTGGTCGACGCCGCCGTCGCGCACCTCGACCGCTACCTCGCCGACGCCGGCGCCGACCCGCTGCGCCGCCAGCCCGCCCCGGACGAGGAGTTCGAGCGGCGGCGGGAGGAGCTGCTCGCCGACGTCGTCCGCCCGGCCTTCGCCGGGTATCGGGAGTTCCTGGTCACCGAGGTGCGGCCGCACGGGCGCCCCGCGGACCGGCCCGGCCTGTCGTGGCTGCCGGGCGGGGACGAGACCTACACGCGGTTGGCGCGGATGCACACGACCACCGGGCTCACCCCGGAAGAACTGCACCGGATCGGCCTCGACACCATCGAGGCGCTCGCCGCCGAGTACCGCGAGCTGGGGCTGAAGGTGTACGGCACCGACGACCTCGCCGAGATCTTCACGCGCCTGCGCACCGACCCGGCGCTGCGCTGGCGCAGTGCGGACGAGCTGCTGGAGACCGCCCGCACGGCCGTCGCCCGCGCCGCCGCCGAAGCCCCGAAGTGGTTCGGCCGGATCCCGGAGCAGCAGTGCACGGTCGAAGCCGTGCCGGCGGAGGTCGCGCCCGGCGCGCCTCCGGCGTACTACCTGCGCCCGGCCGCCGACGGCTCGCGGCCGGGGATCTACTTCGCGAACACCCACGAAGCCACCGAGCGGTTCCGGCACATGGCCGAAACGACCGCGTTCCACGAAGCCGTGCCGGGCCACCACTTCCAGCTCAGCATCGCGCAGGGGCGCACCGAGCTGCCGCTGCTGCGCCGCGTCGGCATGTTCAACGCCTACATCGAGGGCTGGGGGCTCTACAGCGAGCGCCTCGCCGACGAAATGGGGCTCTACTCCGACGACATCGCCCGGCTCGGCATGCTGGCCGGCGATTCGCTGCGGGCGGGCCGGCTGGTGGTCGACACCGGGCTGCACGCGCTGGGGTGGAGCCGGCAGCAGGCGGTCGACTACCTGCTGGAGCACACACCGGCGGCGCGCGCCGAGGTCGAGTCCGAGGTCGACCGCTACATCGCCTGGCCGGGCCAGGCGCTCGGGTACCTGGTGGGGCGGCTGGAGATCCAGCGCGCCCGGGCCCGCGCCGGGCAGCGGCTCGGCTCGCGGTTCGACGTCCGCGCGTTCCACGACCTCGTCCTGGCCGGCGGCCCGCTGCCGCTCTCGGTGCTCGCCACCGTCGTCGACGAGTGGGTGGCCGGGCACGGCGACACCGTCGACGGCCTGGCGAGCGAGCTCGTCGAGCTGTCGTTCGAGCAGGAGCCGTTGCACCCGTCGGTCCTCGGCCTGCCCGGCGACCACGACCGGCTCGCCGACCAGACCAGGCAGGCGCAGGAGCGCTTCCGTGCCGCGTACACGGGCATCGCCGCCCGAGCGCGGGCGTTGACCACCGACGGCCTGACACCGGAAGAAGCCGTCACACGCGAGGTCGTGATCGCCTCCGCCGAGGTCGAGGCCGACCGGCTCGGCGCGCGGACCGCCGATCTCGCGGTCAGCGACGGGCTCACCTCGCCCGCCCTCTCGCTCCTGATGTACCTGCCGTTCTACCGGCTGGACGACGAAAAGAAGGCGCGCGGCTACCTGGCCCGGCTCGGCGCGATCGAGCCGTTCCTCGCGGACCTGGCCGAGCGGCAGCGCGAGAGCCTGGCCGAAGGCCTGGTGCCGCCGGCGTACCTGGCCCGCGTCGGCGTCGAGTACCTCGACCGCTACCTCGGCGCGCCGGAGAGCGACCCGCTGAAGGTGGGCACGACGGCGGCCGTCGAGGGCTTCGACGCCGAGCGCGACCGGCTGCTCGCCGAGGTGGTCCACCCGGCGTACGCGCGGTACCGGGACTTCCTGCGCACGGAGGTGGAGCCGGCCGGGCGGCCCGACACCGCCCCGGGCATCTCCCACGTGCCGGGCGGGGCCGAGCGGTACGCCGCGCTGATCCGCGCGGAGACGACCACCGAGCACACGGCGCAGGAGCTGCACGAAACCGGGCTGGCGCTGATCGAAAAGCTCGCGGAGGAGTACCGCGAGCTGGGCGCGAAGGTGTTCGGCACCACCGAGCTCGCCGAAATCTTCGAGCGCCTGCGCACCGATCCGGCGTTGCGCTGGCGGGACGGCGAGGAGCTGCTGTCCGCGGCCCGGGACGCCATCGCACGGGCCGAAGCCGTGGCGCCGCAGTGGTTTTCGCGCATCCCGGCGGAGAAGTGCGAGGTCGCGCCGGTGCCCGAGGCCGACGCGGCGAGCGGCACGATCGCGTACTACCTCCAGCCGTCGCTCGACGGTTCCCGGCCGGGCACCTACTACGCCAACACCCACGAGGCCGGCAAGCGGCCGCGGTTCACCAGCGAGGCGATCGCGTTCCACGAAGCCGTGCCGGGCCACCACTTCCAGCTCAGCCTGGCCCAGGAGCTGCGGGACCTGCCGCTGCTGCGGCGGATCGGCATGTTCAACGCCTACGCGGAGGGCTGGGGCCTCTACGCCGAGCGGCTCGCGGACGAGATGGGCCTGTACTCCGACGACGTCTCGCGGCTCGGCATGCTCACGCAGGACTCGATGCGGGCGGGCCGGCTGGTCGTCGACACCGGGCTGCACGCGCTGGGCTGGAGCCGGCAGCAGGCGATCGACTTCCTGATCGACAACACGCCGATGGCGCCGCTGGAGATCGAAGCGGAGATCGACCGGTACATCGGCTGGCCCGGGCAGGCACTCGGCTACATGGTGGGGCGGCTGGAGATCCAGCGGCTGCGCGCCGAAGCCGAGCGAAAACTGGGTGAGCGCTTCGACATCCGCGGGTTCCACGAAGTCGTGCTCGGCCACGGCATGCTGCCGCTGTCCGCGCTCGCCAAGGTGGTCGCGGACTGGGTGGCCGGCCGGCTCGACACACCCGGCGGCCTGGCCGACGAGCTGGTCGCGCTGGACTTCGAACGGCAGCCGCTGTACCCGTCGGTGTTCGGCCTGCCCGGCGACCACGACCGGCTGCCCGATCCCGGTGCGGAGGCCGTGGCCCGGCTCCGCGCCGGCTACCTCGCGATCGCCGCGCGGGCCGAGGCGCTCGACCCCACCGGGCTGCCGGCCGCCGAGCGGGTCACCCGGGAAGTCGTGCTCTCCCAGGCCAAGTCCGCCGTCGACGAGATCGACTCCGGCCGCGCCGACATCTCGGTCAGCGACGGGCTCGGCGCGCCCGCGCTGCAGCTGCTGCTCTACCTGCCGCAGACGGTCCTGGACGACGAGCCGAAGGTCCGCGGCTACCTGAGCCGGCTGGCGGGCCTGGGCGGCTACCTCGACGCGCTGATCGACCGGCAGCGCGCGGCGGTGGGCGAAGGGCTGGTGCCGCCCGACTTCCTGGTGCGCATCGGCGTCGAGTACGTCGACCGCTACCTCGCCGCGCCGGAGAGCGACCCGCTGCGGGTGACGCCACCGTATGCGCTCAACGGCTTCGAGGCCGAGCGCGATCGCCTGCTCGCCGAGGTGGTCCGGCCCGCGTACGCGCGTTACCGCGCCTTCCTGGCCGACGAGGTCGCGCCGGTGGCCCGGCCCGAGACGTCGCCGGGCATCGGTGCGCTGCCGGGCGGGCCGGAGCGGTACGCCGCGCTGATCCGCGTCGAAACGACCACCGAGCGCACGGCGCAGGACCTGCACGAAACCGGGCTGGCGCTGATCGAAAAGCTCGCCGGGGAGTACCGCGAGCTGGGCGGGAAGCTGTTCGGCACCACCGATCTCGGAGAGATCTTCGACCGGATCCGGACCGACCCGGCGCTGCGCTGGCGGGACGGCGAGGAGCTGCTGGCCGGCGCCCGGGCCGCCATCACCCGCGCGGAAGCCGTGGCCGCGCAATGGTTTTCGCGGGTGCCGGAGCAGAAGTGCGAGGTCGCGCCGGTACCGGCGGCCGAGGCCACCAGCGGCACGATCGCGTACTACCTGCGGCCGTCGCTCGACGGCACGCGCCCGGGCGTCTACTACGCGAACACCCACGAAGCGGAGAAGCGGCCGCGGTTCACCAGCGAGGCGATCGCGTTCCACGAAGCCGTGCCGGGGCACCACTTCCAGCTGTGCCTCGCCCAGGGCCTCACCGACCTGCCGCTGCTGCGCCGGATCGTGCACGTCAACGCCTACGGCGAGGGCTGGGGGCTCTACGCCGAGCGGCTGGCGGACGAGATGGGCCTGTACTCCGACGACGTGTCGCGCCTGGGCATGCTGACCCAGGACTCGATGCGGGCGGGCCGGCTGGTCGTCGACACGGGCCTGCACGCGCTCGGGTGGAGCCGGCAGCAGGCCGTCGACTACCTCGCCGAGCACACGCCGATGGCCCGGCTGGAGATCGAGGCGGAGATCGACCGGTACGCCGCCGATCCCGGCCAGGCGCTGGGCTACATGGTGGGGCGGCTGGAGATCCAGCGGCTGCGCGCCGAAGCCGAGCAGGCGCTGGGCGCGGCGTTCGACATCCGCGAGTTCCACGACGTCGTGCTGGGCAGCGGCACCCTGCCGCTGCCGGTGCTGTCGGGCGTGGTCGCCGAGTGGGTGGCGCAGCGCCGTGACACGCCGGAGAAGCTCGCCGACGAGTGCCTGGAGCTGATGTTCGAGGCGGAGCCGCTGTACCCGTCGGTGTACGGCCTGCCGGGTACGCACGACAAGCTCGCCGACCAGACCGCCGAAGCCGCCGCCCGGTTCCGCGCCGGGCTCACCGGCGTCATCGCGCGCGCCGAGGCGATCGACCCGGCCGGGCTGACCTCGGCCGAGCGCGTCACCCGGGACGTCGTGATCTGGCAGGCCCGCACCCGGATCGACCTGCTCGACTCCGGCCGGGCCGACATCGCGGTGAGCGACGGGCTGGACGCACCGGCTCTCAAACTGCTCACGGAGCTGCCGCAGACGATCCTCGACGACGACGTCAAGGTGCGCGGCTACCTGAGCCGGCTCGCCGCCATCGGCACCTACCTGGACCAGGTGACCGAGCGGCAGCGGGCGGCGCTCGCCGAGGGCCTGACGCCGCCGGAGTTCCTGGCGCGCATCGGCGTCGGTTACGTCGAGCGGTACCTCGCCGCCCCGGAGAACGACCCGCTGAAGGTGCCGGTCCGGGGCCGGGAAGCCGAGCGCGACCGGTTGCTGGCCGAAGTCGTGCGGCCGGCCTACCGGCGGTACCGGGACTTCCTGGCCGACGAGGTCGTCCCGGTGGCCCGGCCCGAGACGTCGCCGGGGATCGGCGACCTGCCGGGCGGGCCGGAGCGCTACGCGGCGCTGATCCGGGCCGAGACGACGACCGAGCGCACCCCGCAGGAGCTGCACGACACCGGCTTGGGGATCATCGAGCGGCTGGCGGGGGAGTACCGCGAGCTGGGCGCCGAGCTGTTCGGCACGACCGACCTCGCGGAGATCTTCGAGCGGATCCGCACGGACCCGGCCCTGCGCTGGCGGGACGGCGACGAACTGCTGGAGTCCGCCCGCGCCACGATCAGGCGGGCGGAAGCCGCGGCGCCCCAGTGGTTCTCGCGGGTACCGGAGCAGCGGTGCCGGGTCGCCCCGGTGCCCGAGGCGGAGGCCGAAAGCGGCTCGATCGCCTACTACATCGAGCCGTCGCTCGACGGTTCGCGGCCGGGCACGTACTACGCCAACACGCGCGAGGCGGACCAGCGGCAGCGGACGCTGAGCGAGTCCGTGGCCTTCCACGAAGCCGTGCCGGGCCACCACTTCCAGCTGGCGCTCGCCCAGCAGCTCACCGGCGTGCCGATGCTGCGCCGCATCGGCATGTTCAACGCGTACGCGGAGGGTTGGGGGCTGTACGCCGAGCGGCTCGCGGACGAGATGGGGCTGTACTCGGACAGCACCGCGCGGCTCGGCCTGCTGACGCAGGATTCGATGCGCGCGGCGCGGCTGGTGGTGGACACGGGCCTGCACGCGCTGGGCTGGAGCAGGCAGCGGGCGGTCGACTACCTGGTCGAAAACACGCCGATGGCCCGGATCGAGATCGAGGCGGAGGTCGACCGGTACGCGGGCCTCCCGGGGCAGGCGCTCGGCTACATGGTGGGGCGCCTGGAGATCGAGCGCCTGCGCGCCGAGGCCGAGCAGGCGCTGGGCGAGGCCTTCGACATCCGCGAGTTCCACGACACGGTGCTGGGCAGCGGAACCCTGCCGCTGCCGGTCCTGGCGGACGTGGTGGCCGACTGGGTGACGGCGCGGGCCGTCCGGGACGAGGAGTGAACGTGACCTGGCTCGACCTTGCCGACGACACGCCGTTCGGCCTGGACAACCTGCCCTACGGCGTCTTCTCCGTCGGCGGCGCGCCCGAGCGGCGGATCGGCGTGCCGGTCGGCGATCAGGTGCTCGACCTGACCGCGGTGGCCGCCGGGACCGCCGCCGCGTTCGCTCCGCTGCTCACCTCCGGAGTGCTCAACCCGCTGCTCGCGGCCGGGGCCGCCACCTGGCGCGAAGCCCGCGAGAGCGTCACCGAGTGGCTGACCGAACCCCGCTACGCCGATCAGCTCCGGCCGCACCTCGTGCCCCTGGCCGAGGTGACCACGCACCTGGCGTTCGAGGTCGCCGACTACGTCGACTTCTATTCCAGCGAGCACCACGCCCTCAACGCCGGCAAGATCTTCCGCCCGGACGCGACCGAGCTGCCGCCCAACTGGAAGCACCTGCCGATCGGCTACCACGGCCGGGCCGGCACCGTCGTGGCGTCCGGCACGCCGGTCGTCCGGCCGCACGGGCAGCGCAAGCCCCGCAACGCCGACACGCCGTCGTTCGGGCCGTCGCAACGGCTGGACATCGAGGCGGAGGTCGGGTTCGTCGTCGGCACTCCGTCCGTCGCGGGCACGCGGGTGTCCACAGCGGACTTCGCGGACCACGTGTTCGGCGTCTGCCTCGTCAACGACTGGTCGGCGCGCGACATCCAGGCCTGGGAGTACCAGCCGCTGGGCCCGTTCCTGGGCAAGTCGTTCGCGACGTCGGTGTCGCCGTGGATCGTCCCGCTGGCCGCGCTGGAGCACGCGCGCGTCGACGGGCCGCCGCAGGACCCCGAGCCGTTCGAGTACCTCCGGACCGGCGAAAAGTGGGGCCTGGACCTGGCGCTGGAGGTCCGCCTCAACGGCCACCTGGTGTCGAGCCCGCCGTTCGCGACGCAGTACTGGACGGCTCCGCAGCAGCTGGCGCACATGACGGTCAACGGCGCGAGCCTGCGCACGGGCGACCTCTTCGCCTCGGGCACGGTGACCGGCCCGGAGCGTGACCAGCGCGGCTCGTTCCTGGAGCTGGCCTGGGGCGGCCAGGAGCCGCTGGAGCTGCCCGGCGGCGTGACGAGGACGTTCCTCGAGGACGGCGACGAAGTGGTGATCAGCGCGACCGCGCCCGGCCCGCGCGGGACGCGCATCGGCTTCGGGGACGTGCGGGGTACGGTGGTTCCCGGCTAGCCTAAGCGGACGCTTAGCACGGGAGGATGTCATGAAGATCGGGACCGGGATCAGCTACTCCGGCGGCTTCGCCGAAAGCGTCGCCGACGTCGTCGAACTGGAGAAGGCCGGCCTCGACGTCGTCTTCGTGCCGGAGGCGTACTCGTTCGACGCGGTCAGCCAGCTCGGCTACCTGGCCGCGAAGACCGAGCGCGTCCAGCTGGCGTCCGGCATCTTCCAGATCTACACCCGCACGCCGACGCTGACCGCGATGACGGCGGCCGGCCTCGACTTCGTCTCCGACGGGCGGTTCATCCTCGGGCTCGGAGCGTCCGGCCCGCAGGTCATCGAGGGGTTCCACGGCGTGAAGTACGACGCGCCGCTGGGCCGCACGCGGGAGATCGTCGACGTCTGCCGCCAGGTGTGGCGCCGTGAGCGCGTGGTGCACGAGGGCAAGCACTACACGATCCCGCTGCCGCCCGAGCAGGGCACCGGGCTCGGCAAGCCGCTCAAGCTGATCAACCACCCGGTGCGGGAGCGGATCCCGGTGCTGCTGGCCTCGATCGGGCCGAAGAACGTCGCCCTGACGGCCGAGATCGCCGAGGGCTGGCAGCCGATCTTCTTCCACCCGGAGAAGGCCGCCGACGTCTGGGGCGCCGCCCTGGCCGAGGGCAAGGCCAAGCGCGACGCGGCCTTGGGCGAGCTGGACACGTTCGTCACGGTGGCCCTGGCCATCGGCGACGACGTGGAGCCTTTGCTGGACCACGTGCGCCCGGTCCTGGCCCTGTACATCGGCGGAATGGGCGCCCGGGGCAAGAACTTCTACAACGACCTGGCCTGCCGCTACGGCTACGAGGCCGAGGCGAAGCTGATCCAGGACCTGTACCTGGACGGCAAGAAGGCCGAAGCGGCGGCGGCGGTCCCGGCCGAGCTCCTCCGCGCGATTTCCCTGGTCGGCCCGGCGGGGTACGTGAAGGAGCGCTTGGCGGCCTTCGCCGAGGCGGGCGCGACGACCCTGGTGGTGAACCCACTGCAGCCCGGCCGCGAGGGGCGCGTGGCGGCGGTATCGCAGCTGCGCGAGCTGATCGGCTGAGTCCGACGAGGGTGACGGCCACCTCGAGGGCAGGCCCTCGAGGTGGCTTTCCGCGCTCGGCGGCCGGGTTGGCTGGGGTGCGCCGCAGGGCCCGGTGGGTCGGGTGAGGTGCCTGCGCTGCGGGCCGGGAAGGCGGCGGCCGCGAGGCGGGGACCGGGTGGCCACCGCCCGCCCGATGCTGGCCCCTGCGGCGGCGGGTGAGGTGCCTGCGTTGCGTTGCGGCAAGGCGGCGTGCCTGGGTTGGGTGAGGTGCGCCCGCTGTGGGAAGGCCGCCGCCGCTAAGCCGGGCTTGCGTAGACCGCGATCCGCGTTCCGCTGAAGCCGGCGCTGTCGTACGTGCCGTCGCTGGTGATCAGTCTCAGCTGCGGTCCGGCGCCCTCCGGTGCCGCCAGCGTGCTGTCCGGCTCGCTCGCCGGGAACACCGCCGTCCTGCGGACCGTGAACCGGGACTCCCGGCCCCTCGCGTCGCGGATCGTGATCGCCGCTCCCGGGGGGAGCTTGCTCAGCCGGGCGAATGCGCCGGCGGAGTAGCCGAAGCTCGCGTGCGCCGACAACACCGCCACTCCGGGTGCTCCCGGCGCCGGCCCGTCGGCGAACCAGCCCACGCCCGATGCCGTGCCCGGCTGCTCGCGGCGGCCGCCCACGTGGCCGAGGGCCACCACGTGGTTCAGGGTCAGGTCCAGGTCCGGGATCAGCAACGCCACCGGCGGGGCTCCGGCGGCCTCGGGCCGGTCCGCGGCCGGGGCGGCCGCTGGCGCCGGCGCCCGCACCGACGTCACGCCGAGGAGGACGCACCCGAGCCCGGCCACGACCGCGAGCACGACAGCGGCCGGCCGCACGAGCCGCTCGGGCCGTTGCATCTCTTTCCCCTGCTCCACGCCGGTTCCGATGTCCGATTAATCGCTGCGGCGCCGTCGGCGTTACCGAATCGTGTCCGGTTGCTCTGCGGTTCACTCGATCGGGTTATCTCACTGTGACCTTCGCGTCAGGAACACACCCCCGGAGGGCCCCATTCGCGGAAATACCCGGCAGCGGGACGTGAGATCGGACATCATTGCTGGTTTCGAGCCGTCGAACTGGGGATATTCACCAGGCGGAAGTGAGGTGCGCCGACCAGTGCGAAAAGGAGCAGAGCCCGCGGTGGGCGTGCTGGACGTCGGTTCGTTCAGCGCCCGGCTCGTGGTGGTGCCGGTGGACGGCTCACCCCGCGAACCGGTGGTCAACCACCAGACGCGGCTGCGTTTGGACCGCGAGCTCGACGTCCGTGGCCGCCTCTCCGACCGCGGTATCGACGCCGTCACGGCCGCCGTAGCGGCGGGCATGACCATGGCCTACCGCCACGGTGTCAGCGACGTCTACCCGCTCGCGACGTCCTCGATCCGCGACGCCGCCAACGCGGCGGACGTCGTCCGGCACGTCGCCGGCGAAACCGGTGTCGAACTGCGGTTCCTCTCCGGCCCCTGCGAGGCCGAACTGACCTACGTGGCCGCCCGCCGCTGGTACGCCGCCGAGCCCGGGCCGATGCTCGTGCTCGACATCGGCGGCGGGACGGTCGAGCTGGCCGCCGGCTCCGGGGAGAAAGCCACCTTCGCGCGCTCGCTGCCGCTGGGCGCCCGCTCGATGACGCGGGACTGGCTGCCGTCCGAGCGTGTGTCGAACAAGCAGGTCAAGGCGCTGCGCACGCACGCCCTCGACGTCGTGACCACCACGCTCGGTGCCGCCGATGTCGACGATCCCCGGGTCATCGGCTGCTCGAAGGTGCTGCAGCAGCTCGCGCGGCTGGCCGGCGCCCGCCCGGGCAAGTGCAAGGAGCTGCGGCTCGACGACCTCCGCGCGTGGATCCCGCGGCTCGCCGCGCTGCCGCCGTCGCGGCGGGCGGAACTGCCCGGCATCTCCCGCAGCCGCGCCCACCAGGCACTGGCCGGCGCGATCGTCGCGGAAGCACTGCTGACGGTCGCCGGCGGCAAGGTGACGATCTGCCCTTGGTCGACCCGCGACGGCCTGCTGCTCACCCTGCAGGACAAGGCGCGTGCGGCGGCGGGCAAGCGCGCGGCCTGACCGGCTGGCCGTGACCGGGAAAACCGGGTATTCCGGAAAGATGAGCGAGCAGCAGCGCCTCCACGGCCGCGACGACGAAGACGAAGAGCTCCCGAAGCTCCCGACCCCCGGCAAGCTGACGCACGACGTGCCGACCGCGCCGGACCCGGACGTGAACCCGGGCGGGACCGAGGAAGTCCCGGCCCCACCCGGACGCGAAGCCGCTAGCGACCTTCCTCGGTGATGGGGTTGGCCGGCTCCGCGTACTGACGCACCGCTTCCGAGTCGCGCCGCATCGGGGCGCGGCCGGGTGGCTGCTTCGGCGGCGTGCCGGCGTCGATCTTCGGGATGGCGTACCGCCGCGGCTCCACGGTGACCGTGATGCGCTCCCCGTGGTGCAGGACCTCCAGGGGCGCGCCGGCGACGACGTGGTAGGTGGCCTGGTCGGGATCGATCTCGACCTGGAACCGGGTGCCGCGGAACATCAGGCGGAAGGTGATCCGCCCCAGCTGCGGGGGCAGCCGCGGCGCGAACGCGAGCGTCCCGCCGTGGTCGCGCAGGCCGCCGAACCCGGCCACGGCGCCCTGCCACGCGCCGGCCAGCGACGCCATGTGCAGGCCGTTGCGCACGTTGTTGTGCACGTCGTGCAGGTCGGTCAGCGCGGCTTCGGCGAGGTAGTCGTAGGCCAGCTCCAGATGTCCCACCTCGGCCGCCACCACCGCCTGCGTTCCCGCCGAGAGCGAGGAGTCGCGCACGGTCCTCGCCTCGTAGTAGGCGAAGTCGCGCGCCTTCTCTTCCGGGCTGAACGAGTCGCCGCACAGGTGCAGCGCCAGCACCAGGTCCGCCTGCTTGACGACCTGCTTGCGGTACAGGTCGAAGTACGGGAAGTGCAGCAGCAGCGGGTAGTGCGCCTGGTCGGTGCCCTCGTAGTCCCACTCGTCGTGGTCGAGGAACCCCTCCGACTGCGGGTGCACGCCGAGTTCTTCGTCGTAGGGCAGGTACATCGCCGCCGCGGCCGCGCGCCAGGAGTCGAGCTCGACGGTGTCGACGCCGAACCGCGCCGCCACGTCCGGGTGCCGCTCGCACGACTGCGCCGCCGCCAGCAGGTTCCGCCGCGCCATCAGGTTCGTGTAGACGTTGTTGTCCGCCACCGCCGAGTACTCGTCCGGCCCGGTGACGCCGTCGATGCGGAACGTGCCGTGCCGGTCGTGGTGGCCCAGCGATGCCCACAGCCGCGCGGTTTCCAGCAGCAGCTCGGTGCCGTAGTCGCGCTCGAACTGCTCGTCGCCGGTCGCGTTGAGGTAGCGCAGGACGGCGTCGGCGATGTCCGCGCTGACGTGGAAGGCCGCCGTGCCCGCCGGCCAGTACGCCGAGCACTCGGCGCCGTTGATGGACCGCCACGGGAACGCCGCACCGCGCAACCCCAGCTGGTGCGCGCGTTCCCGCGCTTTGTCCATTGTGGAGTGACGCCAGCGGAGGGCGTCGCGGGCCGCGTCCGGGATGGTGTAGGTGAGCACCGGCAGGACGAAGGATTCGGTGTCCCAGAAGGCGTGCCCGTCGTAGCCCGGCCCGGTCAGGCCCTTGCCGGCGATCGCGCGGCTCTCGCCGCGGGCCCCGGCCTGGAGGATGTGGAACAGGGCGAAGCGGACGGCCTGCTGCAGTTCGGGATCGCCCTCGATCTCGATGTCCGACGTGGTCCAGTAGTCTTCGAGGAACTCGCGCTGCTCGGTGAGCAGGCCCTTCCAGCCCGTCTGGCGGGCGCCGGCCAGCGCCGCCTCGACCTGCGACCGCAGCGCGGGCACCGACCGCTGTGCGGACCAGCCGTAGGCGAGGAACTTGGTGATCCGCAGCCGGCCGCCTCGGGGCACGTCGACGGCGACGGTCAGCCGCGCCAGGTCCTCCTCGGCGTGGATGCGGGCGCGGATCCCGTCGTCCACCTCGATCTTGTGGTCCATCGCCGCGGCCATCCGCAACCCGGAGCGGCGGGTCCGGTGCACCAGCACGGCGTTGTAGTCCGACGCGCGGTGGAACTCGCCGACCAGCGGCGATTCCAGCGCGGCGGCCACCCGCGGGTCACTCGTGTCGGACTCGATCGGCTCGTTGGCCAGCAGGTCCGACTGGACGACCAGCTGCAGGTCCTCGTCGAGCGGCTCGACCTCGTACCGGATCGCGGCGATCGCGCGCTGGGTGAACGACACGAGCCGCTCGGTGCGCACGCGGACCCGGCGTCCGGTCGGCGACGACCACTCGGTGGTCCGGCTGAGCGTCCCCTTGCGGAAGTCGAGGACCCGGTCGTGCGCGGTGGCGGCGCCGTAGCGCATGTCGAGCGGTTCGTCCTCGACGAGCAGCCGGATGATCTTGCCGTCGGTCACGTTGACGACGGTCTGGCCCTCTTCGGGGTAGCCGTAGCCGGCCTCGGCGTAGGGGAGTTCGTGCTGCTCGTAGAACCCGTTGAGGTACGTCCCGGGCAGCCCGCGCGGCTCGGCCTCCTCGAGGGTGCCGCGCAGTCCGATGTGACCGTTGGACACCGCGAACGCCGATTCGGTGCGCTGCAGGGCGTCGACGTCCATGCCGCGCCACCGCAGTTCCCACGGCGAGCACTCGTAGCCGTGCGGTTCGGTCATCGGTCCTCCAGGAGGTCGGCGAGGTCGTCGACGACGATGTCGGCCCCGTGGGCCCGCAGTTCTTCGGCTTGGTCCGCGCGGTTCACGCCCACCACGTACCCGAAGCCGCCGGCCTTCCCGGCCTGGACGCCGGACTGGGCGTCTTCGAAGACGGCGGCGTGCGCGGGCTCGACGCCGAGCGCCGCGGCGCCGGCCAGGAACGAGTCCGGCGCGGGCTTGCCGCGCAGGTGCTGTTCGCGGATCACGATGCCGTCGATGCGCGCCTCGACGTACTTGCTGAGGTCGGCGCCGTCGAGGACCTTGGCGCCGTTCGCGGACGACGTCACGACGGCGATCCGCAGCCCGGCGGCTTTGGCCGCTTCGAGGTAGCGCACCGAACCCGGGTACGGGTTGACGCCGCGCTCGTCGATGATCTTGAGGACCAGCTCGTTCTTGCGGTTGCCCACGCCGTTGACGGTCGGGGCGTCCACCGGGTCGTCCGGTTCGCCCTCGGGCAGCACGATCCCCCGTGACCGCAGGAACTCCCGCACGCCGTCGGCGCGCGGGCGGCCGTCCACAAAGGCCGCGTAGTCGTGGTCGGTGAACTCCGCGAACCCGGCGCCGTCGCGGGCGCGGAGGAATTCGTCGAACGTCCGCTTCCAGGCCTCGCGGTGGAGGACCGCCGTGCCGGTCAATACTCCGTCGAGGTCGAACAGGCAGGCGGTGATGGTCTCGGGCAATCCCGTCATGCCCGCACGCTACCGGTCCTGGCTGTCGTCCGCGGGATGTGGGCGAACGCGGTGGATGAGCTCGTGCACGGTCGCGTCCGCGAGCCGGTAGCGCACCACCCGGCCGGTGCGCTGCGGGGTGACCAGGCCGTGGGCCCTGAGCAGCCGCAGGGCCTGCGACACCGCGGTGTCGGTCATGCCGGTGGCCACGGCGAGGTCGGTGACGCTGATCTCGCGGGCGTAGTGGATCGAGACCAGCAGCGCCAGCCGGGACGGGTCGGCGACCACGGAGAAGCGGCGGGCCCATTCGTCGATGACGGCGCGGTCGCCGAGCCCGTCGACCGCCGCCGCGACGCGTTCCGGGTCGATCAGCTTGCGGTCGGTGCTCACCCCCGGATGATTCCACCCGTGGTGCGGGCGGACCACCGGTGGTCTGGGTCACGCCGCGCTTGACGCTCGCCGTCCCGGGGGCGACCCTGGCGTTAAGACAGTTGTCATAATTTTCGGGTGTCACAGTCGAGGAGCCGGGATGACCGACGTCGCCGCACAGGTCCGTTCGAAGACCATCACGTGGCAGGACCCGCTGGAGACGGCTCGTCTCGGCGCCACCATGTCCGGGTTCGACTACCTGACCGCCGTCGCCGAGGGGCGCGTCCCCGGCCCGCCGATCGCCGCGCACTTCGGGCTGCGCTGGGAGCACATCGGCCACGGTGAGGTCGTCGCGGTCGCCGAACCGGACGAGTCGCTGTACAACCCGATCGGCATGGTCCACGGCGGCGTGGCGGCGACGATGCTGGATTCGGTGGTCGGTTGCGCGGTCCACACGACGCTGCCGGCCGGCGTCGGCTATGCGTCGGTCGAGCTGAAGGTGAGCTACCTGCGCGCGATCCACGCGGGCCGCGGCGAGATCCGGGCGACGGGCCGCGTGGTGAAGGAAGGGTCGCGGATCGCCTTCGCGGAGGGGGAGATCCGCGACGCCGAGGGGAAGCTGCTGGCGACGGCGTCGGGGACCTGTGCCATCACGCGCTAGACCGGCTGCTTGACGTCCCAGTGCTCGACGAGCAGGCCGTCCTCGACGCGCAGGATGTCGACGATGGCCGTGCCTGCCACGTGCAGGTGCACCATGACGAGGTCGTTCTCCGCGACGACGTGCTCGATCACCGCGGTCGCGCCCGCCAGCGGGGAGTTCTTCACGGCGTCGGCGAACGCCTCGCGGCCGGAAGGCAGCCCGGGGCTGTGGGTGACGAACTCGGGGTGCAGCGCGGCCTTCGCCGCGTCGAAGTCCTTGTGCACGAACAGGTTCTCGAGGCAGCCGACGACGATCATGCGGTTCTTCGCGGTTTCGCTCATGCCGCCGATCGTCGGACTTCCGGGTGGCGGTGTCGATTACGCGGGAGGTAATCAGCGTGGCGGGCGGACGCGGCGGGCGCGGATCGCGTCACCGTCACCGAGGCGGCCGATGATCGCCGCCAGCAGCGCCCGTGCGTCGTCGACGCGTTCGGTGCCGTACTCCGCGACCAGTTCCTCCTGGAGTTCCCGCCGCAGCACCCGGGTCGCTTCGACGGCGGCCAGCGCGTGGTCGGTCAGGTGCAGCAGTTTCGTGCGCGCGTCGGCCGGGTCGGGGTCGCGGCGGAGCAGCCCCCGGCGTTCGAGGTCCGCGACCGCCTTCGACGCGGCCTGCTGGGTGATGCCCATCCGCTCGGCCAGCGCGGTGATGGACAGCGGCGAGGCCAGGACGTGCTGGATCACGACGCCGTCGTTGAAGCGCAGGTCGCCGAAGCCCTGCCCGGCGAGCCGCCGCTGGACCTCGTCGGTCATCGCCCAGCCCGCGAAGAGGGCCGTCAACGACAGGTCGAGGGTGTTAGGATGCACAACCATGGTTGTGGAATCTAGCAGGATACCGGCGGAACTGGCCGAAGCGTTCGTGTGCGTGGCGCACCGGATCGTCTGGTGCACCTTGGTGACCGTCGATCGGCGGGGGAGACCGCGCTCCCGGGTCGTCCACCCCGTCTGGGAGCACACCCCGGACGGCCTGACGGGACGGCTGTTCACCCGGCCGACGCCGTTGAAGCTGGCTCACCTGGCGGCGTCGCCGTACGTGTCGTGCTCGTACTGGGACCCGCAGCACGAGGTGGCGGTGGCGGAGTGCCGCGCGGAGTTCGCCGACGACGAGAAGACGCGCAAGGACCTCTGGGACCTGTTCGCGTCGACACCGGAGCCGCTCGGCTACGACCCGAAGATCCTCGGCGGCGAAGACCACCGCGACCCGAAGATCACGGTGCTGCGCTTGACACCCTGGCGGGTGTCGGCCGGCGGCGAAGCCTGGCGGGCGGCTTAGGCGGCACCCACCCGGCGGTCGAACACCAGCCCTTCGGCCGCCCGCAGGCCCACGCTGATCGCGCCGGTCAGCACCGCGTCCTCGCCCAGCTCGCCCTGGACCACCTTGGGCACCAGTGGCGTGAACGCGCGCAGGGCGCGGTCGATCGGCTCGAGCAGCAGGTCCGCCGCCGTGCCCATGCCGCCGCCCAGGACGATCAGCTCCGGGTCGATCACCGCCGCCACCGAGGCCACCGTGTACGCCAGGCGGTCGGCTTCCGCCGCCAGTGCCTGCCGGGCCAGCTCGTCGCCTTCGCGGGCCAGGCGGAAGACCTCCCGGGCCGATTTCGCCGTGCCCAGCCCGAGTTCGCGGGCACCCTGGACGACGGACTGGGCCGCCGTCGCCTCTTCGAGGTGCCCGCGCGCGGGCGGGGTGCCGGGCTCGTCGGCCGCGCGCGTGCGGCCGTACGGGAGGTAGCCGATCTCGCCCGCCGCGCCGGTCGCGCCGCGGAACACCCGGCCGTCGACCATCAGGCCCATGCCGACGCCGGTGCCGATCGTGATGCAGCCGAACACCGACGCCCCGCGCGCGGCGCCGCTCTCCCACTCGCCGACCGCGGTGAGGTTCGCGTCGTTCTCCACCATCAGGTCCGGGCCCAGTGCCGCTTCGAGGTCGTCGATCAGCCCCGCGCGGCCCCAGCCCGGCAGGTTCGGCGCGTGCCGGAAACACCGCTTCTCCGGATCGGCGACGCCGGGGGAGCCGACCACGCGGACAACGATGTCGCCCGCCGCAAGGCCGGCCTCCGCGACCGCCGCGGCCGCGATCTTCCCGACCGCCGTCACCAGCGCCGCGCCGGACCGGGCCGTGTTGCGCTCGTCGCGGCGCGCCACGAGCGTCCGGCCGAGGTCCGACACCGCGACCCGCAGGTGCTCGCGACCGATGTCGACCCCCAGCACGTACCCCGCGGTGGGGTCGGCTTCGTACAGCACGGCCGAGCGGCCGGTGCCGGTGGACGTCTGCCCGGTCGGCCGGGCCAGCCCGGCCGCCTCCAGCGCCAGCAGCGCCTGGCTGACCGTCGGCTTCGACAGCCCGGTGTCCTTCGCCACCTGCGGCCGGGTCGCCGGCCCGCCGCGGCGCAGCAGGTCCAGCACCGCCCGCTGGTTGATCTTGCGCATCCCGGCGGGGGTACCGACCGTGGGGATTTCTACGCCGGCCACCCGGTGCCCGCCTCCTGTCGTCTTCGTGCTGCCTGCCACGCTAGCCGCCCCGCCCCGGCGCCCGCCGGAATACGCCCGCTGCGGGGCCGGTTGACCGCGGTATGAGCACTCCGGTACGCGGCCGCGTCCGCGTGGCACAAGGCGCGAAGCGGGTACGGGTGTTCCTCGGCGGGCAGGTCGTCGCGGACACGGTGCACCCCCTCCTGGTGTGGGAAGTTCCGTACTACCCCACGTACTACATCCCGCGCGCGGACGTCGTGAGCGGTGTTCTCACCCCCTCCGGCCGGACGGCGCACTCGCCGAGCCGCGGAGAAGCTGTTCTGCCGACGATAAAGGGTGCCGGAGCCGAGGCGGTGGACGGCGCGCTGGAGTACCCGGATTCCCCGATCGAAGAGCTCCGCGGCCACGTCCGCTTCGAGTTCGGCGCGTTCGACTGGTTCGAAGAGGACGAGCAGATCTTCACGCACCCGCGCGACCCCGGGGTCCGGGTGGACATCCTCCCGAGCTCGCGGCACGTCCGGGTCGAGGTCGACGGCGTCACCGTCGCCGACTCGGTGCGGCCGCACCTGCTGTTCGAGACCGGCCTGCCGACGCGCTACTACCTGCCACGCGTGGACGTCCGGATGGACCTCCTGGAGAAGATCGACGTCGTGACGCACTGCCCGTACAAGGGCGCCGCCGAGCACTTCGACGTCGCCGGGCACGAGGACCTCGCCTGGAGCTACCCGACGCCGCTGCCCGAGAGCACCCGCGCCGCCGGCCTGGTCGCGTTCCTCGACGAGAAGGTGGACGTCTACGTCGACGGCGTCCGGCAGGACCGCCCGAAGACGAAGTTCGCCTGACCCCTCACGCGTCCGGCAGCCAGTTCCCGTGGAAGCCCGCGGGCACCCGCTGCGGGAGGTGGACGGTCGCCACGGGCGCCGCGGCGAGGTTTCCGGCGTCGAGCACGACGAGGTCGCTGCGGTCCTCCGCCGCGTCGTGGACGTAGGTGAGCAGCCAGCCTTCGCCCTGCTCGGCGGGGACGAAGACCGCTTCGCCGGGAACGCGGCCGGGGGCGAAGACGTGCTCGGTGGCCGTGTCCGTGTGCAGGTCGTGACGGCGCAGGACGTCGTGGCCGGTGACGTGCCCGAAGCGGGCGTCGGACCCGGTGAGCCGGTCGTCGATGCGGGGGAACTCGCCCGGCCGGTCGTCGAGCCGGTCCTCGGTCACCGTGCCGGCCGCGAGGTCGATCGTCCAGCGCCAGAGCGTCGCCGGCGGGTCCTGGTGGCCGGCCCACCACTGGTGGTCGTAGCGCATGACGTGCACGACGATCCGGCCACCGGGCGTGTCGAACGCGTTGAGGGTGTGGAAGACGTAGCAGGGCGCGATCTCCAGCCAGCGGACGCCGGCTTCGGGCCGGTCGCGGCGCAGCACACCGAGCCGGGCGCCGTAGCCGGGGTCCCAGCGGTAGGGCATGCCCCGGCCGACCGACGCCCGGTCGAACACCACCGGCAGGTCGTAGAACACGACGTGCTCCCCGGTGAGCGCGAAGTCGTGCATCATCGTCAGCCCGGGCACGTCGATCGGCTGCTTGACGACGAGCTTCCCGGCGGCGTCGGCGCGGTAGTAGCCCACGTGCGGTGCGGTGATGCTGCCGTACCCGAAGAAGTGCAGCTCTCCGGTCACCGGGCAGATCTTCGGGTGCGCGGTCATCGCGTCGGCCAGTTCGCCGCCGAAGTCGTACACGCCCACGGTTTCGAGGTCCGTCGTGATCTCGTACGGCAGCGACGACTCGACGAGCGCGAGCGTGCGGCCGGCGTGGTTCACCACGTGCGTGTTCGCGACGCTGCTGTGCAGGTTCCGCGTGCCGTCTTCGTTGTACAGCTTCAGGTCCGGGTCGGCGAAGCTCTCGGTCCGCACCCAGCGGTTGCGGTACCAGGCGGCGCGGCCGCGTTCCAGGCGGACGCCGTGGACCATGCCGTCACCGGTGAACCAGTGCTTGCTGTCCTCGCGCGGGTTCGGGCCGTTGCGCAGGTACCAGCCGGTCAGCTCGGGCGGCAGGGCGCCGGTCACCGGGAGGTCGAACGCGGTCAGCTCGTCGTGGACGGGCGCGTAGGCGCCGGTGAGGTGGAAAGCGGAGGTGGTCACGCGGCTTCCCGGGCGCGGGCGCGCACGATGCGCGGGTAGCGGATGGTGAAGGCGACGGGGACGGCGAAGCAGAGGACCTTGAGCGCGATCAGCGCGAAGGCGGCGTGCGGCGCGAAGTTCAGCAGGGCGATGCCCGCGATCCCGCCGACGGTGAAGCTCGCCGCCCACACCAGCGTGATGATCACGTTGACCCGCTTGAACAGCGGGTTGTCCCAGAGCGCCTCCGGGGTCGACGTGCGGGCGATGCCGAGGGTGAACGGCTTCCCGATGGCGAGCGAGCCCCAGGCGGTGAGCGCCAGCCAGGCGTCGGTGAGCGCGCCGGTGTAGGTCTTCAGCGGGGACGCCGGGAAGCTGAACGCGACGGCGGTGAGCAGGGTGAAGAAGGCGAACCCGCTCCATTCGATGATCAGCGTGTCCGCCTTGCGGCCGTCGCGGCGGGCGAGCAGGAGCAGCGCGGCGGAGATCACCAGGCCGGTCAGTCCCGACCAGCGCCAGTCGAACTGGGTGGCGACCACGGCGAACGCGATCCACGGCAGCAGGCTCTTCAGGTAGTTCACGACGGGTCCTTCCCCGACATTCCAATTCTGACAGGTCGAAGTTAGAACGTGTCGGTTGGACATGTCAATAGTGGAATGTCATCATGGCGGTATGAGCCTTCGACACGCGGTGCTGGGGATGCTGGCCGACGAGCCCGGAAGCGGCTACGACCTGCTGAAACGGTTCGAGCGGGCGATGGCCAACGTCTGGCCCGCGACGCAGAGCCAGCTCTACGGGGAACTCGGCAAGCTGGAGGCCGCGGGCATGATCCACGTCCTCGCCGAGGGGCCGCGCGGGCGCAAGGAGTACGAGATCACCGAAGCCGGGCTCGAGGAGCTGCGGCACTGGCTGGTCGAGGTCGAACCCACCGGCCCGCCCCGCAGTGCCGCCCTGCTGCGGGTGTACTTCCTCGGCTCGGTCGCCCCGGACCGGGCGCGGGGTTACCTCGCGGCGATGGGGGAGTCGGGGCGGGAGCGCGAACGGCGGCTCGAGGAGCTGGAAACCACGATCGACTGGGGCGAGGACAACCAGTCGCTGTACGGCCGGCTCGTCCTGGAGTGGGGCAAGCGCTTCTCGGTCATGCAGCGCGAGTGGGCGGAGTGGGCGGTGAAGCAGGTCGAGTGACTGCGGGGCGCTCAGGCCGGTCCCCGTCACTGCTATGTTCCGGATCATGACCCACCGTGAGGACGACGACCGTGTCACGGCTTTGGCCCTGTCCGCCGGCCGCGGCGACCGGCGTGCGCTCGAGGCGTGGGTCCGCGCCACCCAGGCCGACGTCTGGCGCTTCCTCGCCCACCTCACCGACACCGCCGCGGCCGACGACCTGACGCAGGAGACCTACCTTCGCGCCTTCGGCAGCCTTCGCCGCTTCGCGGGGCGCTCGTCTTCGCGGACGTGGCTGCTGTCGATCGCCCGCCGCGTCGTCGTCGACCAGATCCGGGCTGCCGGCGCGCGGCCCAAGATCGCCGACACCGACTGGGAAGCCGCCGCCGAGCGCACCCGTGATCCCGCGGCCGGCTTCGAGGACCTGGTCGCACTGCGGCTGCTGCTCGACGGCCTGGAGCCGGACCGGCGCGAGGTGCTCGTGCTGACCCAGGTGCTCGGGCTGTCCTACGCCGAAGCGGCCGACGTCTGCGGCTGTCCGGTCGGCACCGTCCGCTCCCGCGTCGCCCGCGCCCGCGAGGACCTGATCCGGGCCCGGCGCGCCCGCGGGGCCGGCTGAACCAGCCCGCTGGGCCGTCCGGCGCTGTGGCGGCACACACATTCGGCGGCTTCCGCTGTCATCTCGTCACAGAGATGGGCGAACTCGGCTACTCCGCGTTGACGGCGTGTCAAGGGGTCCTTAGCGTGGCGCGCACCCCGCCACCACCCAGCAAGGGATCCCCGATGGCCCGTCCCACCACCGAACAGCCCGAGCCCGGGCAGGTCGGCCGCCGCCGCTTCCTGACCTACCTGGTCGCCGCGCCCACGCTCACCGTCGCCACGAAGCTCACCGCCGACGCGGTGGCCCCGGCCACCGCCGAAGCCGTCATCCCGACCCTGCCGCAGCCCGCGGAGATCCTCGACCTCGGTGACGTGCTGACGCTCTCCTGCGTGCCGACCGCCGGGATGCTCGTCCTCGAAATCACCACCGACGGCCGGGCGCGGCTGCAGCTGCCGCGCGCCGAGGTCGGCCAAGGCATCACGACGGCGAACGCGATGCTCGTCGCCGAGGAACTGGACCTGCCGCTCGACCGGGTCGACGTCGTGCTCTCCGACGCCCGCACCGAGCTGCTGTTCAACCAGCTCACCGGCGGGTCCAACACGATGCGCTCGCTCTACGACCCGGTCCGCGCCACCGCGGCGACCGCCCGCGCCCGGATGGTCGCCGCGGCCGCGGCGCAGTGGGGGACCGACGCGTCGAGGCTGTCCACACGCGACGGTGCGGTGTGGGCGCCCGACGGGCGCAACGCCTCCTACGGCGTGCTCGCCGGGCCCGCGTCGCGGTCCGGCCTGGCGATCGGGGCGGTGCAGCCGAAAGCCGAGTCGGCGCACACCCTGGTCGGGACGCCGACCTCGCGCCGGGACGCCCGCGCGATGGTCACCGGCGAGCAGGTCTACACGCTCGACCTCGACGTCCCCGGCGCCAACCCGGTGATGGTGCGGCGGCCGCCGACCATCAACGGCACGGTGCGGAAGGTGAACAACGAGGCCGCCGTCCGGGCCATGCCCGGGATCATCGACATCGCCGTCGTGAAGACCGGTGTCGCGGTGATGGCCGAGACCTTCGGCCAGGCCCTCGACGGCAAGAACGCCCTCGACGTCACGTGGGGCCCGGGCACGGTCGACGGCGAGGACGACGAGACGATCAAGAAGAAGCTGCGGGCCGCGGCGCTGCCGTTCGTGGTGCCCCCGCTGCTGACGCAGTACGTCGACGGCGAGTTCGACTTCGCCTTCGTCAGCCACGCGCCGATGGAGTCGAACTCCGCGGTCGCCGACGTGCGCGAGGACGGCGCGACCATCTGGGCCGGGCTGAAGTCGCCGATCGTGGCGAAGCAGACCATCGCCCAGGAGCTGGGGCTGCCGGAGAACAAGGTCACCGTGCACGTCCAGCAGGGCGGCGGGTCGTTCGGGCGGCGGCTGTTCTTCGACGCCGCCCTCGAAGCCGCGCACATCTCGAAGGCGATGAAGAAGCCCGTCCGGCTGATGTGGAGCCGCATCGACGACATGCGCCACGGCCGCGGGCGCGCGGCGAGTTACCACCGCATCCGCGCGACCTTCGCGCTCGGGCAGGTGCTGACGTTCGAACACCGCGTCGCCAGCGTGGAAACCGACTGGAGCCACGGGCTCGGCGAAATCCTCACGGCGTTCGCGGCGAAGCTGCCCGTCGGCGGCAACCTGAGCTTCGCGCAGACGGTGTTCCTGCTGACCGTCAAGTCGCCGTACAACTTCGGCGTCACCACACAGCTGCTCAACGAGGTCCCGCTGAAGTTCCACACTTCGGCGTGGCGGTCGGTCTACTCGGCGAACACCCGGGGCGCCGAAGAGATCATGGTCGACGAGATCGCCGCGAAGCTCGGCAAGGACCCGGTGGCCTTCCGGCGCGAGTTCATCAAGGAGGCACGCCAGCGCGCGGTGCTCGACAAGGTCGCCGAGCTCGGCGAGTGGGGCAAGAAGCTGCCCGCCGGGTTCGCGCAGGGGATCGCGGTCCACGGCGAGTACAAGTCCTACACCGCCTGCCTGGTCGAGCTGGACGCGCGCGACCCGAAGCGCCCGCGCGTCACGAAGGCGACCATCGCGGTCGACGTCGGCAAGCCGGTGAACCCGCGCGGGATCCAGGCGCAGATGCTCGGCGGCCTGACCGACGCGATCTCCACGACGCTGACCGCGGGCCTGCACATCGACAAGGGCCTGCCGCTGGAGGGCAGCTACTCGCAGTTCCACTACGCGCGGCAGAAGAATTCGCCGGCCGACGTCACCGTGCACGTCATGCCGGCCACCGGGTCGGACATCGGCGGCGCGGGCGAGCTCGGCCTGCCGGCCCCGGTCGGCGCGATCGCCAACGCCTACGCCCGGGCGACCGGGGTCAAGCCCCGCAGCTTCCCGATCACCTTCCCGGTCGACTTCGACCCGTTCCCGCGCTGAGGAGAGCCCCCATGCCGAACTACACCTTCGTGGTGAACGGGAAGACCGTCACCGTCGACGCGCCCGCCGACCTGCCGATGCTGTGGGCACTGCGCGACAAGCTCAAGGTCCGCGGGCCGAAGTACGGCTGCGGCATCAACGTCTGCAAGGCCTGCACCAGCCACCTCGACGGCGAGGCGTTCAACCCCTGCGTCACGCCGGTGTCGGAGTGCGCCGGGCGGGAGGTCACCACGATCGAGGGCCTGGCCGACGGCGACGACCTGCACCCGGTCCAGGAGGCCTGGCTCGAGCAGGACGTCGCGCAGTGCGGCTACTGCCAGCCCGGCCAGATCATGGCGGCGGTGGCGCTGCTGAAGAAGACGAAGAACCCGACGGACGCCGACATCGACGCCATCCAGAACGTCTGCCGCTGCGGCACCTACTTCCGGATCCGGGAGGCGATCAAGAGCGCGGCCGCGAAGATGGCCTGACGCGAATGCGGAGGTTCGACAAAAGAACCTCCGCATTCGCGGTTCTTGTAGCAAGTTCACTCGGACGTGGTGGCCTCGTTCGGGTTAGATGTCGGTCTCGGACCTCGACGAGGAGGCCGGGGACCGGAGGCCACCATGCACTACCAGGCGCTTCTGTCCGACGGGCTCGCCCCGCGCGTCGCCGTCCTCGCGGCCGAGGTCGAGCGGAAGCTGCCGGAACTCGTCGAGAGCACCGTGCGGCAGATCCGCGCCGAGATGCCGGTCTACGCCGATGCCCGGTTCGTCACGCACGCCGAGCTGCGGAACTCGGTGCGCGCCAACCTCGAGCACGTGATGCGCACGCTGCGCGGCTCGGACGTGCCGGACCTGTCCCAGGCCCGCGCGACCGGCCGGGCCCGCGCCCTGCAGGGCGCGCCGCTGCCGGAGCTGCTGCGGGCCTACCGGATCGGGCTCACCGAGGTCTGGCACCGGTTCGTCGAGCTGACCGCCGGTGCGCAGGACCTCGCCGGGCTGGTCGCGGCGACCACGGCGATCTGGGCGCTGATCGACGACCTCGCCGAAGCCCTCACCACGGCCTACCGGGACACGACGACGGAAGTCGTGGTGGCGCACCAGAACCGGCGTTCGGCGTTGGTTGAGGCGCTGTTCGCGGGCGGCGCCGCGACCGAGGGCACGTTGTGGGACATCGCCCGCGTGCTCGACTTGTCCCTGGACGGCACGTTCGTCGTCGTCGCGGCGGAAACCCCGCGGTTGGGCCAGGAGCCGCTGCCGCAGGTCGAGGCCCGGCTGCGTGCGCTCCAGTACGCCTCGGCGTGGCGGCTCACCCCGGACCTCCAGGTCGGCGTGGTGTCCCTGCGCGACCCCGCGGCGGCTCCGGCGATCGTCGACCTGGTCCGCGAGCACCCGGTGGGCCGGGTCGGGATCAGCCCGGTGTTCACCGGCCTCGGCAACACCGCCCGCGCGCTGCACCTGGCCCGGGTGGCGCTGTCGAGCATGACGCCGGGGACGCCCGGGCTGGTCCAGTTCACCGAGTCGCCGCTGGCCGGCCTGGTGGCCAGCGCCCCGGAGGCCTCGGTGCAGCTGGCCCACCACGTGCTCCAGCCGGTCCTGGACCTCCCGGGCGACGACCGCAACGTGCTGCTGCTGACGTTGCGCGCGTGGTTCGACTGCCAGGGTTCGACGAAGCTGACGTCGGAGCGGATGTTCTGCCACCCCAACACGATCCGCCACCGCCTGAAGCGGATCACGGAGGAACTCGGCCGATCGCTGACGAACCCGGCGGACATCGCCGAGCTGGGCGCGGCACTGCGGGCGCTGAACCTGTTCCCGGAGGCGGCCCACCTGCCGGCGCCGCGCTAGCGGACCCCGGGCCCGTACCGCCGCGCCATCCCGGTCAGCCACTCGCGGCCGACCGGGTTGGCCGTGTGGACGCGCACCTCGGCCGGCCAGCGGTCGTGTTCGCACAGCCAGCGCACCACCGGGCGGGTCGTGTCGTCGCCACCGAGGTCGTGGTCCAGGGAGATCGCCTCGAAGCCGCCGTCGCCGAGCAGGGCGATCGCCTCGGCGCTCGTCTTCGCCCACGTCCAGCCGTCCGGGGCCGGGCGCAGGTCGTCGACCCAGAGGCGGTTCACGCGGCCAGCAGTTCGCGGGTGCGGGCCTGCTCCTCCGCCGAGCCGAACGGCATCACCAGCAGTTCCGTCGCGCCCGCGTCCTCGAGGGACTTCACCTGGCGGCGCACGGTTTCCTCGTCGCCGACGATCGCGCTGTCCGAGATCCGCTCGTGGCCGTCGCGGTCGAGGATCGCGCGGTACGCCGGAACGTTCGCCGCTCCGCCGTAGGTCTCCTCGAGCCAGTGCCGTCGTTCGTCCACTTCGGACGTCACACAGATCAGCTGGCCGGAGACCACCCGGGCCGCCCGCCCCAGCGCGGGCACCACGAACTCGCCGATCGCCTTCGGGCCCGCCCAGGTCGTGATCACGCCGTCGGCGAGTTCGCCGGCCAGGCGCGTCGACTGCGGGCTCACCGAGCCGACCAGCACCGCGGGCCGCTCCGCGCCGGGTGCGTTCACCGCCCCCGCGGCCGTCAGCGACTCGCCGTGGACGTCGGCCTTTTCCCCGCGCAGCAACGGGTTCAACGCCTCCAGGTACTCGCGCAGGTGGCGGATCGGGCGGTCGTAGGAGTAGCCGAACTCGCCCTCGACGATGTGCTTGTGGCTCAGCCCGACGCCGAGGTGGACCGGCACCCCGGCCGCCGCCTGCACCGTCAGTGCCTGCGCGGCCATGGTGATCGGGTGCCGCGAGTACGTCGGTACGACGCACGTGCCCAGCCCGACACCGGGGGCGGCCGCGGCGAGCGCGGGCAGCGCCGTGAGCGCGTCCCAGCCGCCGCGCTGCGCCACCCACAGCGTGCCGTAGCCCAGCTTCGCCGCCTCGCGGGCTTGGGTCGTGACGGCGTCGAAGCCGACACCGAGTTCGTCGATCAGGATTCCGGTGTGCACGGGGGCCTCCAGAGTTTCAGTACGCGCGTTCGAGCTGTTTGCGATCGAGCGCGACGGCTTCGGTGAACAGCGCCAGCGCCCGCGGTGCCACGGCACGCAGCTGCCTCGTCGACACCGCGAGTGGCTCGAAGGCGTGCGCGACGACGTCGGCGATCAGGGCGGGCTCGGGCGGGGGAGTGCGGCCGAGGAAGCCGTGCAGCACGGCTTGGAAGGCGACGACGAGTTCGCGGACCGGCCGGTCGGTGCGCAGCAGGTCGTTCGACGCCAGCAGTTCCAGGTACTCGACGAAGGCTTCCGCGTGGCGCGGATCCAGCTTGCCGTGCAGCTTGGGCAGCAGCTTGCCGAGCGTGTCGGCGTCGTCGGCGTACCCGGCCCGCAGCAGCGGGCGCCGCAGCACGTTGGTGTACTGGATTTCGGTCAGCCGCGAGAGCCGGGCGGCGAGCGGATCGGCTTCGAGGGCGCTGACCAGGTCTTCGAGAGCCCGGACGGATTCGCGGAGCAGGACGGCGAGGAACAGCTCCTCGCGGTTCTTCCAGTGCAGGTAGACGGTCCCCTTGCCGACGTCCGCCCGCCCGGCGACGTCTTCGATCGTCGTGCGCCGGTAACCGGCGCGCAGCAGCAGCTCGGCGGCCGCGTCGAGGATCCGCTCGGCGCGCTCGGCCCGGTCTTCGGCGGGTGGCATGCTGCCATCGTATGACCAGTTTAGAAATTTGGTCAAACGTCGATGCTGAGGTGATCGGTGTCACGACGGCGTCCTGTCACGGGCGTCCGGCCGCCGGTGTCCTGTGGGCGATCGGATGTCGATGCGGAGAACGGGAAACACCATGAGCAAGGTCTGGTTCGTCACGGGTTCGTCGCGCGGCTTGGGCCGCTGCTTCGTCGAGGCCGCCCTGGGGCGCGGCGACCGGGTGGCCGCCACCGCGCGGTCCACCGAGAGCTTCGGCGAACTCGTCGCCACCTACGGCGACGCGATCCTGCCCCTGGAGATGGACGTGACCGACAAGGCCGCCGTCTTCGAGAGCGTGAAGCGGGCCGCCGAGCACTTCGGGCGGCTGGACGTCGTCGTGAACAACGCCGGCTACGCGCAGATAGGCGCCATCGAGGAGCTGACCGAGGCCGAACTGCGCGCCCAGCTGGAGACCAATGTGTTCGGCCCGGTGTGGGTCATCCAGGCCGCCCTGCCCGTGCTGCGCGAACAGGGCGCCGGTCACTTCATCCAGCTGTCGTCGGCCGCGGGGATCATCGCCATGCCGCTCGGCGGGGCCTACCAGGCGTCGAGGTGGGCGATCGAGGCGCTGAACGAAACCCTGGCGAAGGAGGTCGCCGACTTCGGCGTCAAGGTCACGATCATCGAACCGGGCGGCTTCGCCACCCGCGGCGGCAAGAACCCGGATCCCCTGGCCAACGGCCACGTCGCCGAGACCAGCCCGGTCTACGACGGGCTCCGCCGCCGGCTCGCCGAGGTCGCCGGCAAGCAGCCCGCCGGCGACCCGGCCTCCGCCGCCCAGGCCCTGCTCAAGGTCGTCGACGCCGCCAACCCGCCCCTGCGGGTCCTCTTCGGGCGGGGCTTCCACCCGATGATCCGGCAGGCCTATGAGGACCGGCTCGCGACCTGGGACGAGTGGCAGGACCTGTCCGCGGAGGCCCAAGGCGGCGACACCGAAACTGTCGGTGCCGACCGGTAGCGTGGAAAACGGGGGGCGCCCCCATCCGGACACGCAGGAAACGCAGTCCTGACGGACTGATCTCGTCCGGGGCCGCGCATCCCCTCGGCGCGAGTTCACTGGTCGACATACTCGGCCGCGGTCTTCGGGAGCGCGAGCATCACGAGTGCGGCCATGACGTAGAGCGCCGCGGAGACGACGAGGACGACGCTGAGCGCGTGACCGTGGCCGGCCAGTCCCGGTGCGTCGGTCGTCGATCCGGTGACGGTGGTGAAGAAGACCGTGCCGAGCACGGCGATGCCGATGGCGCCGCCGATCTGGTTGACGGTGGAGAGCACGCCGCCGGCGGCGCCTGCGTTGCGTCCGGGGATGCCGGTGAGGACGACGTTGACGAGGATGGGGGCGGCAAGACCGAGCCCGAGGCCGCCGAGGAAAAGGGCGAGGGCAAGCTGCCAGTATCCGGGATAGGTGCCGTCCCTGACGATCGCCCACAGGATGAGCTGGGATGCCGCGATGGTGAGCGAGCCGGTGATCAGCAGAGCTCGTCCGGCCTTGGCGGCGAGAGCGACGCCGAGTCCTGAAGTGACGATCGAGCCGAGCGCGTAGGGCAGGATCACCAGGCCGGTCTCCCACGCCGTGCGGTCGGTGCCGTTTTGGAGGTAGACCGACAGGGTGAGGAAGAACGATCCGATGCCGCCGAAGAAGAGCACGGACGCGCTCAGGCCGATCGTGAAGGCGCGGATTCGGAGCAGGGCCGGATCGAAGACGGGTTCGTTCCCGCGTCGGGTGAGGCGGCGCTCGTAGGCGAGGAAGATCGCCAGCACGATGATTCCGGCGGCGAGGAGGGCGTAACTGGCCCAGGTCCATCCCCAGGTCTCGGTCTGGATGATCGGCAGCAGCAGGAGCACGCTGCCCGCGGCCGCGAGCAGCGCGCCCAGGAGGTCCAGCCGCGCGGTCGAAGTGGAGCGGGACTCCGGCAAGGCCTTCGCGCCGATGGTGAGCGCCAGGATCGAGACAGGCACGTTGATCCAGAAGATGGTGCGCCAGCCCAGACCGAACGGGTCGCTGTCGACGAGCAGCCCGCCCAGCAGCGGGCCGGCGACCGAAGCGAGCCCCTGGACCGCCCCGTAGGCGCCGAACGCCTTGGCACGCTCGCCCGGGGCGAAGGAGGCCCGGATGATCCCGAACACCTGCGGGACCATGATCCCCGCGGTCAGTCCTTGCGCGGCGCGCATGCCGATGAGCATTCCGGGATCGGCGGCCAGCGCGCAGAGTGCGGAGGCGAGCATGAACCCGGTCAGCCCGATCGTGAACAGGCGCTTGCGGCCGTACTGGTCACCGAGCCGTCCGCCGGTGATCAGGCCCGCGCCCAGGGCGAGGACGTAGGCGGCGATCGTCCACTGGATCTGAGCGTCGCCGGCCCCCAGGTCACGAGCTATCGCCGGGGCCGCGACGGTGACGATCGTCGCGTCGAGGAGGTCCATGAAGGAACCGAAGAGCACCACCAGAAGGGCGACGCTCGCGCCGGTGCCGGAGATGGGCGCCGAGGCGCCCTCTCGAGAAGTCTGTGAGGCGGTCATGCCGGCCACCGTGGCAGATATAGTTGCCACCGAGTGACCGCTTGAGGTGAGGGGATGAGCGATGGCTGCCACCTCCGCGCGGACGCTCAAGCTGCTGTCGATCTTCGGGGTCGGCGCGACCTTGACCGCCGAGGAGCTCGCCACCCGGCTCGGGGCGTCGGTGCGGACCGTGCGGCGCGACGTCGACACGCTCAGAGAGCTCGGGTACGAGATCGAGGCCGTGCGCGGAGCGGGCGGCGGTTACCGGCTCGGCCGCGCCACCCGGTTGCCGCCGGTCGTCTTCGACGAGGACCAGGCTGTCGCGGCAGCTGTCGCGCTCCAGACCGTCCCCACGATCCTGCACGGCATCCGCGAGAACTCGGCACGCGCCCTCGCCACGCTGCAGCAGGCGATGCCCGCCCGCAGCCGTGTGCACGCCGAAGCGTTCACCGTCTCCGCGGCGCGCAACTACTGGGAGTTCCCCGCGGCGCCCATCGATGCCGAGATCATCCGCGTCATCGGTGGCGCGATCAACCGGCAGCACCTCGTTCGCGTGGACTACACCGGCGAGGGCGAATTGGCGACGCTCACGCTGGAACCACACGCCCTCGTCGTGTGGGCGGCACGGTGGTACCTCGTCGCGTTCGAACCGGACGCGGACCGATGGCGCGCGATCCGCATCGACCGCCTCGAACCACGCATGCCCACGGGAAGAACCTTCGACCGCCGCGACGTCCCGCACGGCGATCCCGCCGCCTTCGTCATGGGCACGCACGACCGCGGCGACACCCCGGCGGAATGGCCATGCCGCGGGTCGGCGCTCGTCGCGTTACCCGCGCCCGTCGTCGCCCGGTTCGCCCCCGGCGGATCGACGGTCGAACACCACACCGACTCCAGCTGCCGGCTCACGCTCGGCGCGTGGTCATGGGCAGGACTGGCGGGACTGCTCCTCACCTTCGACGCCGACGTCACGGACATCCGACCGGCGGAACTCAGGCAGGCACTGCGCTCCTTGTGCACCCGCATCGACGAAGGACTCGGGCACCCGGACAGGTGACATCGATACGATCGGCAGCAGTGCGACGCCCCCGGAGCGTGGAAGCGACCGGGGGCGTCAGTCATGTCGGGCCCCGGCTCAGGCGTCCGAGGAACGCTTCCACAGGTTGATGTCCGCGTCGGTCGCGTGGCCGTCGATCTCGGTCAGCTCCTCGGACGAGAACTCGAGGTTGCCGAGCGCGCCGACGTTGTCCTCGAGCTGCCGGACGCTGCTCGCGCCGATCAGCACCGATGTCACCCGGCTGTCGCGCAGGGCCCAGGCCAGGGCCAGCTGCGCCAGCGACTGCCCGCGGCGGCTCGCGATGCCGTCGAGCGCGCGGACCCGGCCCAGCCGGTCCTCGTCGAGGGTGTCCGGGTCGAGGGACTTGCCCTGCGCCGCGCGGGAGTCCGCCGGGACGCCCTTCAGGTACTTGTCCGTCAACAGGCCCTGCGCCAGCGGGGAGAACGCGATGCAGCCCGCGCCCGCCTCTTCGAGGGTGTCGAGGAGGCCGTCCTCCTCGATCCAGCGGTTGAGCATCGAGTACGACGGCTGGTGGATCAGCAGCGGCGTGCCGAGGTCCCGCAGGAGCCGCGCGGCCTCGGCCGTCCGTTCCGAGCTGTACGACGAAATCCCGACGTAGAGCGCCTTCCCGGCGCGGACGGCCGCGTCGAGCGCCCCGACGGTCTCCTCCAGCGGCGTCTCGGGGTCGAAGCGGTGGGAGTAGAAGATGTCGACGTAGTCCAGGCCCAGCCGGCCGAGCGACTGGTCCAAGGAGGACAGCAGGTATTTGCGGGAGCCCCACTCGCCGTACGGGCCGGGCCACATGTCGTAGCCGGCCTTGGTCGAGATCACCAGCTCGTCGCGGTAGGGCTTGAAGTCCGTGGCCAGCAGCCGGCCGAAGTTCTCCTCCGCCGAGCCGTAGGGCGGGCCGTAGTTGTTGGCCAGGTCGAAGTGCGTGATGCCCAGGTCGAAGGCGCGGCGGGTGATCGCGCGCTGGGTTTCCAGGCGCCGGTCGTGGCCGAAGTTGTGCCACAGCCCGAGCGAGATCGCGGGCAGTTTGAGCCCGGAACGCCCGCAGCGCCGGTAGGGGATCGAGTCGTATCGGCCGGAAGCGGCAACGTAGGTCACGCGGCCGATGCTAGCCCGCTCTTCCGGTACGCTCCGGGTGAGCGACCGCTTAGGAGGCACGTGGTGGGCACCGGATTCTTCACCTCCGTCGACGACGTGTCGGCCCGGCTGGCCGAGGCGGGCTACCTGGCGTCCACGGCCGTGGCGACCACCGTGTTCCTCGCCGACCGGCTCGGCAAGCCGCTGCTGGTCGAGGGCCCCGCCGGGGTCGGCAAGACGGAGCTCGCCAAGGCCGTCGCCCAGGTCAGCGGCTCACGGCTGGTGCGCCTGCAGTGCTACGAGGGCATCGACGAGGCCCGCGCGCTGTACGAGTGGAACCACGCGAAGCAGCTGCTGCGGATCACCGCCGGCCGCGACGAGACGTGGGAGGACGCCCGCACCGACATCTTCGGCGAGGAGTTCCTGCTGCGCCGCCCGCTGCTCACCGCGATCTCCTCGGACGAGCCGACCGTGCTGCTGATCGACGAGACCGACAAGGCCGACATGGAGGTCGAAGGCCTCCTGCTGGAGGTGCTCGGCGACTTCCAGGTCACCGTGCCCGAACTCGGCACGATCACCGCCACGCGCGCGCCGTTCGCCGTGCTGACGTCCAACGCCACGCGCGAGCTGTCCGAGGCGCTGCGCCGCCGGTGCCTGTTCCTGCACATCGACTTCCCGGACGAGGACCTCGAACGCGACATCGTCCGGCTCAAGGTCCCGGGGATCGACGCCGCCCTCGCCGATTCCGTCGTCCGGGTGATCGCCGCGCTGCGGGCGATGGACCTGCGCAAGCTCCCGTCGGTCGCGGAGACCATCGACTGGGCGCGCACCCTGCTCGCGCTCGGCGCTTCGACGCTGGACGAGCGGGTCGTGCGGGACAGCCTCGGCGTCGTGCTCAAGCACCAGGACGACATCGCCAAGGCCGGTGCCGGCCTGAAGCTCGAACAGGTCCTGGACGCGTCGTGACCGGCGGCGTGCCGGAGCGGCTCGCGGCATTCGTCAAGGCACTGCGCGCCCAGGGCATCCCGGCCGGCCCCGCCGAGACGGTCGACGCCGCCGCGGCGCTGGAGGTGCTCGGCTTCGACGACCGCGAGCTGGTCCGCGAGGGACTGGCCGCGGCGCTGGTCCGGCGCGGCGGGCAGCGCGCGGTCTTCGACGCCGCCTTCGACCTCTACTTCCCGGCGGGGATCGGCGCCCCTGAGCGGGCCCGTGAAGAGCAGCCGTCGACGCTGGAGGAACTGCGTGAAGAGCTGGCCGCCGCGCTCGCCGACGGCGATCGGCAGGCGTTGTCCCAGCTCGCCGGCCTCGCCGTCGACATGCTGGGCCAGTACGGCTCGGCGTCGGGCCCGGGCGGTGGCTTCTCCGCCCACCAGACCCTCGAGCGGCTCCAGCCGCAGACGCTGATCGCCCGGGTGCTGGCCGCGGTCCGCGGCGGCGGCGCGCGCGGCGAGTTCACCGACCGGCTCGACCGCGACGAGATCCGCCGCCGCGTCGAAGGCTTCCGCGGGCAGGTCCGCACGGAGGCGCGGCGCCGCGCGGCCGAGGTTCGCGGCCGCGAACGCGTCGCCAAGCACGCCATCGCCCCTTCACCCGACCGGGTCGACTTCCTCATCGCGAGCCGCACCCAGCTCGCGGAGCTGCGGCGCACCATCCAGCCGTTGTCCCGCAAGCTGGCGACGCGCCTGGCCGCCCGCCGCAAGCGGACCACGCGCGGGCAGATCGACCTGCGCCGCACGCTGCGCCGGTCGCTCTCGACCGGCGGCGTGCCGCTGCGCCCGGCCTACCGCCACCGGCGCCCCGGACGACCGGAAATCGTGCTGCTGTGCGACCTTTCCGGTTCTGTCGCGGGATTCGCGAACTTCACCATGCTGCTGGTGCAGGCGCTGCGCGACCAGTTCAGCAAGATCCGCGTGTTCGCCTTCGTCGACAGCACCGACGAGGTCACCCACCTGGTCACCACCGGCGCGGCCGACCCCGAGCACCTGGGCGCGCGCATGCTGGCCGAAGCGGCGCTGGTGCGCTGGGACGGCCACAGCGACTACGGCGGCTCGCTGCGCCAGTTCACCGAGAACTGGCTGGACGCGGTCGGCCCCCGGACGTCGGTGCTGATCCTCGGCGACGCCCGCACCAACGGCGGCGACCCCAACCTCGACGCCGTCCGCGAGATCAAGGCCCGCGCGCGGCACGTCCACTGGCTGAACCCCGAGCGCCGGTCGCTGTGGTCGACGGGGGACTCGGCGGCGCTGGAGTACGCCGAGGTCGTGGCGATGCACGAGTGCCGCACGGTGCACCAGCTCGGCACGCTGGTCACCCGCCTGCTGCCGGTGTGAGCCAGGCGTCGATGTCGCGCAGCATGGCCGTTTTGGTCGCTTCGGGCGCGAAGGACGCCGTGACGCTCGCGCGGGCGAAGTCCGCCATCGTGGTGTCGTTATAGCCGAACGCCCGTTGCACCCGGGCGTACTCCTCGGCCAGGCCGGCCCCGGTGACCGACGGGACGTCGGTGTTGAGCGTGACCGTCAGGCCCGCGTCGAGCAGGCGGGGGAGCGGGTGCTCGGGCAGCGACGGCACCAGCCCCAGCGTCACGTTCGACGACGGGCACACCTCCAGGGCCAGGCCGCGCTCACGCACTTCCGCGACCAGCGAGGGGTCGTCGAGGACGCGGATGCCGTGGCCGAGCCGTTCCGTGCGGCCCACTTCGAGGGCCTCGCGGATGCTGTCGGGCCCGGCGTCTTCGCCGGTGTGGTGCAGCAGGTGGATGCCGGCCGCGCGGGCCTTCTCGAAGAGCGTCGCGAACGGCCGGAGTGAGTGGTTTTCCTCGCCCGCCATGCCGATCGCGAAGACGTCGTCGTACTTCAGCGCGAGGTCGAGGGTGCGCTCGGCCCGCTCGACCGACCGGCGCCGGGAGTGGTCGAGCAGCAGCCGCCACGCCAGGTCCGTGCTCTGGGAGAGTCCTTTCAGGACAGAAGCCAGCGGCATTTCCGGGTCGCCCAGCCGTTCCCCGTGCGAGGCCGCGGTGAAGGTGATTTCGGCGTAGCGCGTGCCCTGGGCGGCTTCGTCCTCACAGTACTCGCGCGCGATGCGTTCGAAGTCTTCCGGACGCCGCAGGCAGGACCGGATCAGCGCGTTGTGGTCGGCGAAGGCGCGGAAGCCGTCGAAGACGGGGGGCTCGCCCGGGACGTCGACCCCGTTCGCCTCGCCCAGCTCGCGGAGCGTGGCGGGCCGGATCGTGCTCTCCAGGTGGACGTGCAGGTGGGCCTTCGGCAGGGCGGCCAGGTCGCGCATGATCGCGAGCCTAGGGCCGCGCGGCGCCCGTCCGCGCGGCAATTTCCGCCGCGCCGAGCGTGATCGAACCCGTAACTCGCGTGATGGAACCCGTAACTCGCGTGATGGAACCCGTAACTCGCGTGATGGAACCCGGATCCGGCGAGTTACGGTCCTGATCACGCGAGTTCCGGCTCTGATCACGCGAGTTGCGGTCCTGATCACGTGAAGTCCGGCTCTGATCACGCGGGTTTCCGGGGCCGGCCGCGGCGGGCCCAGGTTTTGGCCCTCGTCACACGGGGAACCTCCGGGTGGTTCGTCCGCGTTGTCAGGATGACCGCAACCGACGAGGGAGGGCCACCGTGCCTCTGATGAAGAAGCTGACCATGCTGGCCGGCGCCGCCGGGGCGGCCCGCGCGTACGCCAAGAAGAACCCCGAAAAGGTGAACCAGGCCGTCGGCAAGGCCGCGAAGTTCGTCGACGACAAGACCAAGGGCAAGTACCACCAGCAGATCGCCGGCGCGGTCCGCAAGGTCAACTCGGTGACCGGGCAGCCGGGCCACCCGGGGCCCGCCGGCCGGTAGTCATTCGGCGGTCAGGACCTCCAGGAGTCCCTCGCCGTACTTGGCGAGCTTGTTCTCCCCGACGCCGCTGACCGTGCCCAGATCCGCGAGCGACGCCGGTCGTTGCGTGGCGATCTGGCGCAGGGTCGCGTCGTGGAAGACGACGTAGGCGGGCACGCCCTGTTCCTTCGCGACGCCGGCCCGCCAAGCCCGCAGGCGTTCGAACAGCGGGGCCGCCTCCGCGGGCATTTCCACCGCGGCGGCGGTCTTCCGCGACGTACGGACCTTCGCGGCGGCCGCCCGCTCGGGTTCGCGGCGCAGCAGCACCTGGCGATCGCCGCCCAGCACCTCCGCGCTCGTCTCGGTGAGCACGAGCGAGCCGTAGTCGCCTTCGACGGCGAGCAGGCCCTGGGCGAGCAGCTGCCGCACCACCGCCCGCCACTCCGGCTCGCGCAGCTCGGTGCCGATGCCGAACGTCTTGAGCGTGTCGTGCTGGAACTGCGTGACCTTGGGCGTGGACTTGCCGAGCAGGATGTCGATGACCTGGCCGGCGCCGAATTTCTGGCGCCGCTCGTTGCGCAGCCGCACGACGGTCGACAGCAGTTTCTGCGCCGGGATCGTGCCGTCCCACTTCTCCGGCGGGTTCAGGCACGTGTCGCAGTTGCCGCAGGGGCCGGCCTGCTGCCCGAAGTAGTTGAGGATCTGCACGCGGCGGCACTCGACCGTCTCGCACAACGCGAGCATCGCGTTCAGGTGCGCGCCCAGCCGCCGCCGGTGTGCCTCGTCACCCTCGGACGTGTCGATCATCTTGCGCTGCTGGACGACGTCCTGCAGCCCGTACGCGAGCCAGGCGGTCGACGGCAGCCCGTCACGCCCGGCGCGGCCGGTCTCCTGGTAGTAGCCCTCGACCGACTTGGGCAGGTCGAGGTGCGCGACGAACCGGACGTCCGGTTTGTCGATGCCCATCCCGAACGCGATCGTCGCGACCACGATCAGCCCGTCCTCGCGCAGGAACCGCGACTGGTGCTTCGCGCGGGTGCGCGCGTCGAGCCCCGCGTGGTAGGGCACCGCCGGAATCCCGTTCTGCACCAGGAGCTCCGCGGTCTTCTCCACCGAGTTCCGGGACAGGCAGTAGACGATTCCCGCGTCACCGGCGTGCTCGGTGCGCAGCAGCTCCAGCAGCTGCCGCTGCGGCGAGTTCTTGCCGACGATCCGGTACTGGATGTTCGGCCGGTCGAAGCTCGCGACGAAGTGCCGCGCCTCGCCGAGGTTCAGCCGGGCGGCGATCTCCTGGTGCGTGGCCTCGGTCGCGGTGGCGGTCAGCGCGATCCGCGGCACGTCCGGCCACCGCTCGTGCAGCGCCGAGAGCTGGAGGTAGTCGGGCCGGAAGTCGTGGCCCCACTGGGCGACGCAGTGCGCTTCGTCGATCGCGAACAGCGAGATCTTGCCGCGGTCGAGCAGCCGCACGGTGGATTCGACCGAAAGCCGTTCCGGCGCCAGGTAGAGCAGGTCGAGCTCGCCGTTCAGGAACGCCGTCTCCACCTCCTGCCGCGCCGCGTAGTCCTGGGTGGAGTTGAGGAAACCGGCGCGGACACCGGCGTTGCGCAGCGCGTCGACCTGGTCCTGCATCAGCGCGATCAGCGGCGAGACCACCACACCCACGCCGGGCCGCACGAGCGCGGGAATCTGGTAGCACAACGACTTCCCGCCGCCGGTGGGCATCAGCACGAGCGCGTCACCGCCGGCGATCACGTGCTCGACGATCGCCGCCTGTTCGCCGCGGAAGCTGTCGTAGCCGAACACGCGCCGGAGGGTCTCCAGCGCGTCGGACGCGGGTGCGAGGTCGGTCTCTGCCACCCGCCCGACTATAGAGCGGGGGTCCGACAGTTCCGGCCCGCCCCGCCGCGGGGTGCGAGAATGGGCGCGTGCAGTACTGGCCGGTTCCCGATCTCTCCGCGTATTTCGCCGGCGTCTGGCGCCTCGACCGGGAAATCCGCACCGCGGACGGCGACCCGGCGGGCGAGGTGACCGGGACGGCCACCTTCACCGAGGTCGACGGCGTCCTCGTCTACCACGAGGAGGGCCGGCTCCGGCTCGGCGACCACACCGGACCGGTCACCCGGACCCTGCACTACCGCCCGGCAGGTCCCGGCCGCGCGTCGGTCCACTTCGACCACGGCGGCTTCTTCCACGACCTCGACCTGCGCGAAGGCCACTGGACGGCGGACCACCCCTGCCGAGCCGACCTTTACCGCGGCGAGTACCGCGTGACCGGCGCCGCGCGGTGGCGGCAGGAGTGGGCCGTGCGCGGGCCGGCGAAGGACCACGTCATCGTCAGCCGGTTCACCCGTTAGACGATGCCGCCGTTCGCGCGCAGCACCTGGCCGTTCACCCAGCGCGCCGGGCCGGCGAGGAACGCGACGACCTCGGCGATGTCCTCCGGCTGCCCGAGCCGCTCGAGCGGCGGCTGCTTGGCCATCCGGGCGATGGTCTCTTCGTCCTTGCCGTCGAGGAACAGCGCGGTCGCGGTCGGGCCGGGCGCGACCGTGTTCACGGTGATGTCGCGGCCGCGCAGCTCGCGGGCCAGGATCATGGTGATCGCCTCGACCGCGCCCTTCGTCGCGTTGTAGACGCCGTAGCCGGGCAGGTTCAGCCCGAGCACCGACGTCGAGGTGGTGATCACCGCGCCGCCGTCGCGCACCCGCCGCGCGGCCTGCTGGGCCACCGCGAACGTGCCGCGGATGTTGGTGCGGTGCACGCGGTCGAGGACGTCGAAGTCGGTGTCGGCGATCGGCGTCGGCGGGTTCATCACGCCGGCCAGGTGGGCGACGACGTCCACGCCGCCGTACGTGCGTTCCGCGGTGTCGAACAGCTCCGCGACCGCGGCCGGGTCGGCCACGTCGGCGCGGACCGCGATCGCCCGGCCACCGCGCGCGCCGATGGCCTCGACGGTGGCCGTGGCCTCCTTCTCGTTGCCCGCGTAGTTGACGACGACCGCCATGCCGTCGGCGGCCAGGCGCTCGGCGACCTGGCGGCCGATGCCGCGGGAGCCGCCGGTGACGATCGCGACGCGGGACTCGGTGGGGGTGCTCATCGGTTCCTTCTTTCCGGTCCGGGCGGCATCGGTGGCCGCCGGTTCACTCGAACTGTTATCAACGATACCACAATACTGGTAACGCTGCTAGCTACGCTGTGTCATCACCGTCACCTTCCCCGTGCGGGGCGGGGGCATCCGGCCGTATCTGCGCCGCCGGACGGCCGAATCCCGAGGTCGGGAGCCCCGTGCCCGTTTTCGGCCGAGGTAATCAGGGAACACCGGACGCACGGGGGCTTGACATTCCTTGAAGGAGTTTGAGCGATGCCCACATGGCTGATCGTCTTGATCGTCGTCGTGGCCGTCGCGGTGCTCGGCGCCGTGATCTGGCTGGTGACGCAAGAAATGCAACGAAAACGACTGCAGCAGCGGTTCGGTCCCGAGTACGACCGCACGGTCGCGGAGAAGGACAGCCCCCGGGCCGCGCAGCGGGAGCTCGCCGAGCGGGAACGCCGGCACAAGGAGCTCGACATCCGGCCGCTTTCGGCGTCGGCGCGCGAGCGCTACGCCCGGGAATGGGCGCAGGTACAGGAAAAGTTCGTCGACCAGCCGTCCGCCGCGGTCGCCGAGGCCGACCAGGTCCTGAACTCGCTGATGGCCGAACGCGGGTACCCGACCGAGGGCTACGAGCAGCAGGTGGCCGACCTTTCCGTGCGGCACGCCAAGACCCTCGAGAACTACCGGGCCGCGCACGCCACGCAGCAGAAGCGTGACGGAGCGTCCACTGAGGACCTGCGGGACGCGATGGTGCGCTACCGCACCGTGTTCGAGGACCTGCTGACCGACGGCGCCGACGACGACGAGCGGCACGACCACCACGACCGCCGGAACGGGCACGACCACAGCGGGCACGACCGCACCGAACAGCACGCGACCGAGCGTCGCGACACCGAAGAGCGCGCGACCGAACGTCGCGACACCGGCCGTGACGACACCGAACGCCACGAGACCGACCGTCACGAGACCGAGCGCCAGGCGTCCGCGAACCCGCGGACCGAGTGGAATGGAGGACGTTGACCATGACCGAGCACCTGACGCGGCACGACGCCGAGGACGACCGGGACCTGACGGGGCGTGAGGACGTGCACGAGACCGGCGGCTACTCCGGTGACAGCACCACCGATGTCCCCGACCAGGACCGGGCCGACTTCCGCGAACCGGACACCGCCGACGACGACCAGAACCTGAGCACCGCCGACCTGGCTTCGGCCGGGCGGCACGACGCCGACGACACCAGCACCTCCTACGGCTCGGGCGGGGACGTGGAAGCTCCCGCCGGATCGGGCGGGGACGTGGAGACGCCCGCCGAATCGGGCGGGGACATAGAGACGCCCGCCGCGTCGGGTGGCGACGTGGAGACGCCCGCCGGCTCGGACGGCGACGTGGAGACGCCGGAGCTGATCGACGAGGACAAGATCACCGGGTTCCGGGACCGCTGGCAGAACGTCCAGGTCGGCTTCGTCGACGACCCGAAGCAGGCGGTGCGGCAGGCCGACGAGCTCGTCGCCGCCGTGATCAGCGCGCTGGCCACCACCTTCGCCGAGCACAAGAGCGACCTGGAAGCCCAGTGGCAGCAGGGCGAACCGGCCACCGAGGAGCTGCGGATCGCGCTGCGCCGCTACCGCTCGTTCTTCGACCAGCTGCTGCCGCGGTAGCGGGCGCCGTTTGCCGGCGGGCATGATCGGGTAGCACTGCCGGGAAACGTGGCAGCAACGGGAGGCAGCCGGATGAACGTGGCCGATCTGCTCGTCGAGGGGTTCAGCCGGGTCCAGGGCACGGTGCACGCGGCGGTGGGGGGACTCACCGCCGCGCAGCTCGGGACCCGGCCGGACGACGAGGCCAACTCGATCGCCTGGCTGGTGTGGCACCTGAGCCGGGTCCAGGACGACCACGTCGCCGACGTCGCCGGGACGGAGCAGGTGTGGACCGGCCAAGACTGGCTCGCCCGGTTCGGCCTCCCGTTCCCGGCCGGTGACACCGGCTACGGCCACCGCCCGGCCGACGTCGAGGCGGTCCGTGTCGACGAACCGGAGCTGCTCACCGGCTACTACGACGCCGTGCACGAGCAGACCGTCCGGTTCGTCACCGGCCTCGGCGAGCCGGACCTCGACCGGATCGTCGACGAGGCCTGGGACCCGCCGGTGTCGCTGGGCGTGCGCCTGATCAGCGTCCTCGACGACGACATCCAGCACGCCGGGCAGGCGATGTACGTCCGCGGCCTGCTGGAGCGTCAGTCTTCGTAGCCGTCCCCGCGGTGGTCGGCGAGGCGCTGCGGCCCCGGGCCGTCGGCGCCGAGCCGGTCGCCGGGGTTGGCGAGCCGGCACTTGGCCAGTGACATGCAGCCGCAGCCGATGCAGTCGTCCAGCTGGTCGCGCAGCTGTTCCAGCTGCCGGATCCGCGCGGTGAGGTCGTCCTGCCAGCAGCGGGAGATCCGGGCCCAGTCGGTGCGGGTGGGCGTGCGGTCGTCGGACAGCAGGCCGAGCACTTCGCGGATCTTCGACAGCGGCATGCCGACCCGCTGGGACATCCGGATGAACGTCACCCGCCGCAGCGTGTCCCGGCGGTAGCGCCGCTGGTTTCCCGCGGTGCGGCGGCTGCGGATGAGGCCTTCGTCTTCGTAGAACCGCAGAGCCGACGCGGGCACCCCGCTGCGCCGGGAGAGTTCGCCGACCGTCAGGTCGGGCAGCGTCCGGGTCGTGGCGTTCACCATGGTCGACACCCAACCACAGTGACACGCTTGACTTCAAGTGAACTTGAAGTCCCACCCTGGTGCGGAGAGCAGCAATGCCTACGTGTCAAGGAGGAAGTGTGTCGGAAGCGCCGATCCGGGTCGCGGTGATCGTGGGAAGTGTCCGGGAAGGACGGTTCGGGCCGGTGGTGGCGGACTGGCTCGCCGGCGTCGCGGAGGCGCACGGCGGCTTCCAAGTCGACGTCGTCGACCTCGCCGAACCCGAGCTCCCGCTCGTGATGCCGGCCTTCGGCGCCGCGCCGTCCGCGACGGTCGTCGCCGAAGTCGCGAAGGTGGCTCCGCGGCTCGAAGCCGCCGACGCCTTCGTCGTCGTCACCCCGGAGTACAACCACAGCTACCCCGCTTCGCTCAAGAACGCCATCGACTGGCACCGGCCCGAGTGGCGGGCCAAGCCGGTCGCTTTCGTGTCCTACGGCGGGATTTCGGGCGGGCTGCGCGCGGTCGAGCACCTGCGGGCGGTCTTCGCCGAGCTGCACGCGGTGACCATCCGCGAGACGGTCAGCTTCCACGGCGCCCAGGCGCGGTTCGGGGACGACGGCGTGCCGAACGACGCCGCGGCGGGCGTCGCGGCGAAGGCGATGCTCGACCAGCTGGGCTGGTGGGCCCGGTCGCTGACCGAGGCCCGCGCGGCGCGGCCCTACCCCGGCTGACGCTTTGGCGGCATGTCGACATCGGCGCTCACCCCTGGCACGTCTGGTACGGCAGCAGGATGTCCGGGCCGGCGACGGCGACGGTGCCGTTGGCCGCGTACCCGCCTTGGGCCGCCAGGGCCGCGAACGCGGTGCAGACCAGCTGGTTGATCCCGGCGCCGGTGATCGGCCGCAGCGGGAACGGGACGGTGATCGTCGTCGGCGGGCCGGGGGTCGAGGTGATCGCGCCGGAGCGGCGGGGGAGGGCCGTCGTGTAGCCGCCGGCCAGCTCGTCGGCGGACGGTCCGTCCATCAGCATCGTCAGCGCGGACTCGACGCCCGCCGCCCCGGCCGAGGGCCGTGCCACCGGGGTCACCCGGTCGTCGAGGACGAAGTAGAGGATCAGCTCGGTGCCGCGGCCCTCGCTCGCCGGGTCCCGCAGGGTCGGCGCCGGGCCCGCCGCGAGCACCGGCGTCGGCTTGATCCCGCACGCGCTCACCAGCAGCAGCGCCGCGAGGACGACGAGTTTCTTCACCAGGCCTCCCGGGGCAGGCGGAGCTCGAACCGGGCGCCGGTACCGGTGTTGGCCGCGACGATGTCGCCGCCGTGCAGCCGCGCGTTCTCCCGCGCGATGGACAGCCCGAGGCCGCTGCCCTCGGACCGGGCGCGGGCGGAATCGGCCTTGGTGAAGCGGTCGAAAACCTTCGGCAGCACTTCGGCGGGGATCCCCGGCCCGTGATCGGTGACGGTCAGCACGAGGTCACCGCGCTCCTTCCGCAGCGCCACCTCGACCGGCGGCGCGCCGTGCCGCAGCGCGTTGCCGACCAGGTTCGCCACGACGATGTCGAGCCGCCGCCGGTCGAGGTCCGCGGTGACCCCCGGCGGCAGGTCGGTGACCAGGTCCGGCCCGGGTACCCAGCCCCGGGCAGCGAGGGTGTCGGTGATCGCCGCGGCGACGTCCAGCTCCTCCCGGCGCAGCTCCGCCCGCCCGGCGTCGAACCGGGAGATCTCGATCAGGTCCTGCACCAGCCGGGTCAGCCGCCGCGTCTCGGCCGACACCAGCCGCGCCGCGACCGCGGTGTCCGGCGGCAGCTGCTCCGCGTCCTCGTCGAGGACGTCGGTGACCGCGTTCATCGCCGCCAGCGGGGTTCGCAGCTCGTGGGAAACGTCGGCGACGAACCGCCGCGCGTCGGCCTCCATCGCGCGCAGGGTGCCCACCGTGCGCTCCAGCTCCGCGGCGGTGTGGTTGAACGTCGTGACCAGCTGCGCGAGCTCGTCGGACCCCTTGGCGCGCAGCCGCACGTCCAGCCGGCCGCGGCCGAGCTGGCTCGCCGCGGTGTTCAGCGCGCGCACCGGCCGCAGCACCTGCCGGGCCGCGAGCAGCGCGACCCCGACCGCGAGCGGCAGGACGAGCGCGGAGACCAGAAAGGTGTTGCGGGCCAGTTCGTCGATCGCCTCCTGCTGGTCGGTCAGCCGCGTCATCGCGTAGACCTCGAGGCCGCTCGGCCGGCCGCTGCCGGTCTGCACCGGGACACCGACGAAGAACAGCGGGAAGCCCTGGACGTCGATGCGCTGGAACTGGATGGTGGTGGTGGTGGCCACGGCGTGGCGCAGGTCGCCCGGCACGTCGTCGATCGACAGGCCCGAAGTCGAGTGCAGGTCCCGGTAGACGACGAGGGCGTTGCTGGACTCGAGTGCCGTCGCGAAGGCGTCGAGCGTGCCTTGCGAGGGTGGCAGCGACAACGTGGGCAGGTACGCGACGATCTGGTCGCGCAGCTTCAGCATCGTCTGGTCCTGGACGCCCTCCAGGATGGCCCGGCGCGCGAAGACGTAACTCACGCCCGCCGCGGTGGTGGCGCCGAGGATCATGATCACCGCGAAGGCGGCCACCAGCCGGGGCCGCAGCCCGGCGAGCCACGACCGGATCCGCGGTGCCGTCACGACCGGCCGAACCGGTAGCCGAACCCCCGGACCGTCTGCACGTGCTCCGGTTTCGCCGGCACGTCCTCGATCTTCGCGCGCAGCCGTTGCACGCAGGCGTCGACGAGCCGGGAGTCCCCGAGGTAGTCGTGGTCCCACACGGCGGAGAGGATCTGCTGGCGGCTGTACACCTGCCCGGGCGTGCGCGAGAGCTCCAGCAGCAGCTTCAGCTCGGTGGGGGTCAGCGACACCGGCGCGCCGCGCTTGGTCACCTCGAGCGCGGCCCGGTCGATCACCAGGTCGCCGTGCCGTTCTTCGGCCGCCGCCGGCCCGTCCTGCCGTTCGACGGCCGCCCGGCGCAGGACCGCCCGGATCCGCGCGTCCAGCACCCGCGGCTCGACCGGCTTGGCGACGTAGTCGTCCGCGCCCGCTTCGAGCCCGGCCACGACGTCGAAGTCGTCGCTGCGCGCGGTGAGCATGATGATCGGGACCGGGCCGGCCGCGCGCATCCGGCGGCAGGTCTCGAAGCCGTCCATGCCGGGCAGCATCAGGTCGAGCACCACGAGGTCGGGCCGGTGCCGCACGAGCACGTCGATGCCGAGCTCGCCCGATTCCGCGGTGTGCACCACGTGCCCCTGCCTGCGCAGGGCCAGCTGCAGCCCCTCCCGCACCGCCGCGTCGTCCTCTACCACCAGTACCTCGGCCACGGCGCCATTATTCGGAAAAGCGCACGTCATGGCGACCCGGGCGGATCTTGTAGCGAAACCATGACATGGCGTTGACGGGATCCCGAAAAGCGCGTTCCAGACTCGGGGACATGGCAGTGATCCTCACCGACGCACCCTCCGCGACCCGGCCGCCCCGCCCCGCGCTCGTGACCCGAGCCGCGTCCCGCACGGCGGTCCTGGCGGCGGGCGCGGCCGGGTTCGCCCTCGCGTTCGTCGCGGCCTACCTGCTGTTCGTCCGCACGGAGGCCGGCCGCGGCGTCGAGAACGGCGTCGTCCGCAGTGCCCAGTCGGCCGGAACCACGGTGGACTGGGCGGCCCCGCTGCGGGAGGCCGACCTGGTGGTGGTGCTCGGCGGGGTGGCGGTCCTGATCGTGGCGATCGCCGTGGTGCGGAGACGGCTGGCCCTCGGCGTGATGGCGCTGGTGCTGCTGGCCGCGCCGCTGGTGGTGGCGCAACTGCTCAAGCTGTACGTCCTGGACCGCCCGAGCACCGGCGACCGCTTCGGCGTGGCGAGCCACAACAGCTTCCCGAGCGGGCACGTCAGCGCGGCGATGGCCGTGCTGGTGGCGCTCGCGATCGTCCTGCCC
>NZ_JBHVXZ010000013.1:116034-124881 GCF_042881395.1 Amycolatopsis sp. NPDC058278
CGGCTGTCGGCCTTGGTGACGGGCGGCATGGGCGTCGCCTGGGTCTCGGCGGCCGCGGTGGCCTTGGGCTGGCACCGGTTGAGCGACACCGTCGGCGGCTGCTTGCTGGTCGCGGCGGTCACCTGCGCCGGGGCGGCGGTGGTGTCCGCCCGCCGCCCCGACGGTGACCGGGTGCCGCTGGTCCCGGTGCTGACCGGCTTCCTGGCCCCGCCGGCACTGGTGCTGGCCGGCTACGCGGTCCTGGCGACGGCGACGTCGGGCGCGGCCCAGTTCGTGGCGGCGCTGGTGCTGGCGGCGATGTCGTCGATGGCGGTGGTGCTGCTGCTGACGGGACCGTTGCGCCGGGTGGCGTTCGACCCGGCCGAGTCCCGGGTCCGCCGCCTCCGCCGCGCGTGACGCCCCTCCGACCACGCCAGATGCCCGCCTGATCACGCGAGCGGGCCAGTTTCGGGGGATTGGCCCGCGACAGCGGGGTGCCGCCGACCCTAGCGTCGGCGACATGGACCCGAGGCTCGCCGATGACCTGCACGCCCTGCCCGATCTCCTCGACGCCGCAAGCAAATTCGCGGCCGAGGCGCTCGCCGGGCTGGACCGCCGGGCGGCGGCCGTCCCGCCCCGCGCCGTGGAGCCGGCGCCCCTGCCGGCCGGCGGCGCGGGTGCGCGGGGTGCGCTGGACGAGTTCGCGCGGCGCTGGGAACCCGGCTTCGCCGCCGGCGCCGGCCCGCGGTACCTCGGCTTCGTGACCGGCGGTGCCACCCCGGCCTCCCTGGCCGGCGACTGGCTCACCGCCGCCTACGACCAGAATCCCGCCAGTGGCATGGACTCCTCGGCCCAGGACCTGGAACGCGAGACCGTCGGCTGGCTGGCCGAGCTGTTCGGGCTGGGCCCGGAGTTCTCCGGCGCGTTCGTCACCGGCGCCACGATGTCCACGGTCACCGGTCTGGCCATCGCCCGCGAATGGCTCGGCGAACGGGCCGGGGTGACCGTCTCCACCGAAGGCGCCGCGGCGCTCGGTCCCGTCACCGTGCTGTCCGGTTCGCCGCACTCGAGCGTGCTGAAGGCGTTGTCGTTCCTCGGGATGGGCCGTTCCGCCCTGCGGAAGGTGCCGGTGCTCCCGGGCCGCGAAGCCGTCGACGTCGCGAAGCTCGCCGAAGCGCTCGAGACGCTCGACGGCCCCGCCGTCGTCGTCGCGAACGCGGGGACGGTCAACACCGTCGACTTCGACGACCTGCGGGCGATCGCCGCCCTCAAGCAGCGGTACGGCTTCTGGCTGCACGTCGACGCCGCGTTCGGCGGGTTCGCCGCGCTGGCCCCGGAACACGCGGCGCTCACCGCCGGCCTCGACCAGGCCGATTCGGTGGTCGTCGACCTGCACAAGTGGCTCAACGTGCCCTACGACTCGGCCGTCCAGTTCACCCGCCGCCGCGACCTGCAGCTGCGCGTGTTCAGCAACAACGCGGCCTACCTCGGCGAGATCGGCGAGAACCCGGACTTCCTGCACCTGACACCGGAGAACTCCCGGCGGCTGCGCGCGCTCCCGGCTTGGTTCTCGCTCGTGGCGTACGGCCGCGCCGGCCACCGCGAGATCGTCGAGCGCTGCGTCGCGCTGGCTCGCGACCTGGGCGCGCGGATCGACGGCTCGCCGCACTGGCACCTCCTGGCGCCGGTGCGGCTCAACGTCGTCTGCTTCACCCCGGCCGGCGAGGTCACGCAGGACCGGATCGACACGCTCGTGCGCGACATCGCCGAAGACGGGACGACGTTCCTCACCCCGACGGTGTACGACGGCCGCCCGGCGTTGCGCGCCGCGTTCAGCAACTGGCGGACGACCGGGACCGACGTCGACCGGGTCTTCGCCGTGCTGGAGCGCCTGGCCGCCGGCTCGTCATGACCGCGTCCCGGACGGCTTTTCTAGCTGCGGTCCGACTTCGGCATCAGGTACTTCCACGGCGACGCGCCGGTGCCCAGTTCGCACGGCACGTGCACCAGCGCCGGCCGGCCCGCGGCGAACGCCTTGTCCAGCGCGCCGCGCAGGTCGTCCGGGGTGCGCGCGGTCAGGCCGAGCGCCCCGAACGTCTCGGCGAGCCGGGCGAAGTCCGGGTTGTGCAGCCGCCCGCCGAGCGCGCGGCCGTCGAACAGCCGCTCCTGGTCGAGGTGGACGTTGCCGTAGTAGCCGTTGTCGAACACCACCGCGACCACGTTGAGTCCATATTGGACGGCGGTGGCGAGTTCCTGCGCGGCGAACATGAAGCCGCCGTCCCCGGCCACCGAAACCACCGGACGGCCGGGGAAGGCCGCCTGCACGCCCAGCGCCGTGGGGTAGCCGAAGCCGAGCGTGCCCTGGTGACCGCAGGTGACGAACGTGCGCGGGGCGTAGACCTCGAACCCGAAGTAGGACGCGAAGCCGACCTGGCAGATCTCCTCGACGAAGAAGCCGTCGCGCGGGAGCACGTCCCGGATCGCCCGGAGGTACTCCAGCCCCGGCCCGACGTCGGTGACGCGCTCGGCCACGGCGGCTTTCAGCGCGGTGAACTCCGCCGTCCGGTCCGTCCGTCGTGGACCGGCGGCGGCGGTGAGCGCGGCCGTCGAGTCGGCGGCGTCGGCGATGATCGCGACGTCCGCTTCGAGCCGGGTCGCCTGCCGCGGGTCGATGTCGAGCAGGATCGTCTTCAGGCCGGCCGGCTTGTCCGGCCAGCGGAACCAGGAGAGCTCCATCCGTGACCCGATGCCGATCACGACGTCGGTCTCGGGCCACCGTTCGAAGCCCGAGACGCAGGTGAAGCCGAGCGGGTGGTCGTCGCCCACGAGGCCGCGTCCGCCGCGGAACGGCACCACCGGCGCCTGCAGCCGCTCCGCCAGCGCCCGGACCTCGGCGGCGGCGTGCCGGGCGCCACCGCCCACCATGATCATCGGGTGCTTCGCCGATTCCAGGAGGTCCGCGGCCTTCTCGATGCCGGCCGGGTCGACGGCCGGGCGGGGCAGCGGCAGCGGGCCGGTGACGCCGGCCGGGGCACGCAGTCCCAGCACGTCCCACGGCACCGCCAGCGAGACCGGCCGGGGCCGCCCGCCGGCCGCTTCCCGGAACGCCGTCGCCAGTGCGTCCGGCACCTCCACGGGGTGCTCGACCAGCGTCGACCACTTGGTGATCGAGCGCAGAGTGGCCAGCTGGTCGGGCATTTCGTGCAGGTGCCCGAGCCCGCGGCCGAGGTACGAGCGCGGGATCTCACCGGTGAGGCACACCACCGGTGCGCTCGCCCCGTACGCCGAGAGCAACGCGGCCGACGCGTTGAGGACCCCGGGGCCGGGGACGACGGTGCAGACCCCGGTGCGGCCGGTCGCCTGCGCGTACCCGAACGCCATGTAGGCGACGGTCTGCTCGTGCCGGGCGCCGATCACGCGGATGTCGCCGCCGGTGCGGGCGAGGCTGTCGAACAGGTCGTAGGTCTGCACGCCGGGCAGGCCGAAGACGGTGTCGACGCCGTGGGCCCGCAGCCCGCCGACGATCAGGTCGGCCGCGGTCGGGATCACCGGGGACATCGGCATCGCCTCCTGGGGGTCGCTGGCCGACGGAACATATATGGTTTCCTACATGATTGGCGCGTCCGCGGGAAGACCGGTCACCAAGTCGCAGCTGGCCTACGAGACGATCAAGGCCCGGATCCTCGACGGGCGCTACGGGCCCGGCTACCGGCTGGTGCTCGACCAGATCGGCCGCGAGCTCGACGTCAGCGCGGTGCCGGTCCGCGAGGCCCTGCGCCGGCTGGAGGCCGAGGAGCTGATCGAATTCGAGCGGAACGTCGGCGCCCGGGTGGTGGCCATCGATCCGGTCGCCTACCAGCACGCGATGCAGACGGTGGCGATCGTCGAGGGCGCGGCCACCGGCCTCGCCGCGCCACTGCTGACGGCCGAGGCGCTGAGGCGCGCCCGCGAGCTGAACGACCGGATGCGCCGCAGCCTCGCCGAGTTCGACCCGGTGGCGTTCACCGCGCTCAACGCCGAGTTCCACGAGGTGCTGTTCGGCGCCTGCCCCAACCCGAACCTGGTCGACCTGGTCCAGCGCTGCTGGACCCGGCTGGCGGCGGTCCGCGACAGCACGTTCACGTCGGTGCCGGGCCGGGCGCCGGAGTCGGTCGAGGAGCACGAGCGGCTGCTGGCGTTGATCGAGGGCGGGGGAGAACCGGAGGAGGTGGAACGGTTCGCGCGCGGGCACCGGATGGCGACGCTGGAGGCCTACCTCGCCCGGGAGCGGTGAGGCTTGTTCCCCCGGACCCGGGGATGCCAGGGTCGGGGCGTGCCGATCTTCTCCGCGCCGGACGGAACCGCGCTCGCCGTCCACCTCTCCGGTCCGGGCGCCGCGCCGCCGGTGGTCTGCCTGCCGGGCGGCCCGATGCGGGCCGGCGCCTACCTCGGGGATCTCGGCGGCCTGACGACCCGGCGCCGCCTCGCCGTGCTGGACCTCCGCGGCACCGGCGGCTCGGAAGAGCCCGCCGACCCCGCCACCTACCGGTGCGACCGCCAGGTCGAGGACGTCGAGGCGCTGCGCAAGCACCTCGGCCTCGAACGCTTCGACCTCCTCGGGCACTCGGCCGGGGCGAGCCTGGCCGTCCGGTACGCGGCCCGGTACCCGCGGCGCCTGAACCGGCTCGCGCTGATCGCGCCGAGCCCGCGAGCCGTCGGCTTCGACGTACCGCCCGGGCAGCGGCGGCGGATCATGGCCCGGCGGGCCGGCGCTCCCTGGTTCGCCGCGGCGGCCGCCGCGTACGAGTCGATCGTCGCGAAGAAGGCGACCAGCGCGGACTGGGCCGCCTTCGCGCCGCTGTACTACGGCCGCTGGGACGCCGCGGCCCGGCAGCACCAAGCCGGCGAAGCGGGCCAGCGCAACGGTGCGGCCGCCCGGATCTACAACTCGGCCGGCGCTCATCAGCCCGAGACGACCCGTGCCGCGCTCGGCGCCGTCACCGCCGGAGTGCTGGTGCTGGCCGGCGAACTGGACTGGATCGCCACCCCGGCCGTCGCGGACCGCTTCGCCGCGCTGTTCCCGGACGGCCGCGCCGTCGTCCTGCCCGGCGCCGCGCACTACCCGTGGCTGGACGACGCGCCCGCGTTCGGGTCAGCCGTGGGCGGCTTCCTGGCCTGAGCCCGGGTTCCGGCGGGGCTTGATGCGGACCGCCGGCAGCGCGGGAGCGGGCAGGCGCTCGCCCGGGTAGCCCGTGACACTGCCGAACTGGTCCGACCCGGCTTGCCACGCTTCGCGGAACGCGGCGATTTCTTCGTGGGTGCGGCCGACGAAGTTCCACCACATCAGGATCTCTTCGCCGAACGGGGTGCCGCCCAGCAGCAGGAACCGGGCCGGTTCGGTGCCGCGGTTGCTCAGGGTCAGGGACCGCACCCCGGTACCGAGGTAGCCCAGCTCCGCCGTCCGGACGCGGGTACCGGCCACCTCGACGTCGCCGGTGTCGGCCAGGACGCCGTGCTCGAAGCCGGGGTCCACGCCGAGGGACATGTGGGCGTCCGGTCCCAGCACGACTTCCGCGCCCAGCAGCGGGGTGAACGTCGGGATCGGCGACGTCCGGCCGGCCAGTGACCCGAGGAACACGCGGATCTCCGCGCCCTCGATCCGGTTCACCGAAGGGACGTAGTGGTCGAACGCCCGTGCCGTGTGCCGGTGCCGCTCGGGCAGAGCCACCCAGAGCTGGACGCCGTGCAGCGTCTTCGTGGCGGCGGTCGAGACCTCGGAGTGGCAGATGCCGTGCCCGCCGGTCATCAGGTTCAGTTCGCCGGGGCGGACCACCGCGTGCGTGCCGAGGCTGTCGCGGTGTTCGATCTCGCCGGAGAACAGCCAGCTGACGGTCTGCAGGCCGGTGTGCGGGTGCGGCGCGACGTCCATCGCCCCGGGCCCGCTGACCTCGTCGGGGCCGTAGTGGTCGGCGAAGCACCAGGCGCCGATCAGCGACCGCGACCGCTGCGGCAGGGTCCGCCGGACCCGCATCGCGCGCGGCCCGCCGAGGGGCACCGCGCGCGGAGCGAGCACCTCGACAACGGGACGGTCGGGATCGGCGGCCGCGGGCCGGTCGCCACCGGCGAGTTCGGCGGGGGCGGCCTCGGTGTTGCTCATGTCCGCCACGGTAGTCGCGATGCCCGCCGGGACGCGGCTGGGCGGTGTCCCGGCAGCCGCCCAGGTGTCGAGCGCCGACGCCACCCGGCCGCTAAGCCCCGACCGGCGCGAACCCTTCCGCCCGGCGCCCGATCCGGACCGCCGTCGCGGCGAACCGGCCGTAGACCGCGGCCAGCAACGCGAGCTCGACCGCGTGACCGGTTCCGCGCGGCCCCTCCCGGCCGTCCGCCCACCCTCGCACCTCCCGCTCGGCCGCCTCCGCGAGCGACACCGCGTCATCGAGCCCCGTCCCGCCCCGACCGGCCAGCACCTCCCGGAGGGCCCGCGCGGCGGCCACCGCGTGCCCGCCCAGCCGGCCCAGCGCGGGCCGCACCTCCGGCGGCACGGGTCCCCGCGCCTCGGCGACCTCCCGCGCGAGACCACCCATCCGAGTGAGATCCGCAGCGGTGTGCACGGCCGCGACGACCGCCTTCACCTCCGCCTCCCGCGGCGCGTGCAGGGCCAGCAACGCACACGCCTGGTCCTCGCACGCGGCCCCGAGCGAGGCCACCGCCACCGCCTGCTCCCGCGCACGTCCGCCCAGCGTGTGGTCACTTTCCAGCGCCGAGCGAGTGGCCTCCTCGAGCGTGCTGGCGACGAGGTCGCCCAGGTCCGCCAGCCGGTGGGCGAGCGTGACGAGCTCCTTCTGAAACGGCGTCGGCATGGCGGCAGGAAACCACCCCGGCCGGGTGCCGGCATCTCGTCGCCCGGCCCGGAATTGTCGGACCCCCGTGCTCTCCTCATCGGCAAGAGCGGTGCACCCCGCACCCGGAGGACGAGGAGAGACCGATGGCAGGCGAAACGACGGTCACCGTGGTCGGCAACCTGACGAGCGACCCCGAACTGCGCTTCACCCCGGCCGGCTCGGCGGTCGCGAACTTCACGGTCGCGAGCACCCCGCGGGTGTTCGACCGCGAGTCCGGCGCCTGGCGCGACGGTGACGCGCTGTTCCTGCGCTGCAGTTTGTGGCGGGAGCACGCGGAAAACGTCGCCGAGTCGCTCGTGCGCGGCACTCGCGTGGTCGTCCACGGCCGGCTGAGACAGCGGTCGTACGACACGAAGGAAGGTGAGAAGCGCACCGTCGTGGAGCTGGAGGTCGAGGAGATCGGGCCGTCGCTGCGGTACGCCACCGCCAAGGTGACCAAGGTCAGCCGCGCGACGGGTGGCGAAGGGAGCAGCGCTTGGGCGCCGGAACCGGTGGGGGTGGCAAAGCCGCCCTTCTGATCCCCATCCGTTCGCGGCCGGCCTCCGAACGCCTGTCGAGGAGGCTTCGACCCGTGCTGGATCGCCTGCGGTGAAGATGAGGGGACGCTCCGGCCGGACCCGCTGTCGAAATCCCGCCCACCGATTCGACGCAGGGGTAGCGGCCGAACCACGAGCGGGAGGGACCGACATGAACGGGAACGAGAAGACCGGCTCACCGGCAGCGCACCCCGTGGTCAACCACCGGATGCGGGCGATGCTCCGAGCAGTCGGCGCAGGCCGCGGCCGGGTGTCTTGCAGCAGTGAACCGGACCTGTTCATCGACGGCCTGTCGTGCGGCGACCAGTTCGCGGCCCACGCGCTGGCCCACCAGGGCCTGGTCCGCGCGGCCCGCCCCGGCCGCTCGGGCGAGCTGGTCCCGGCGGTCCTGACACCCGCCGGCCAAGCCCTCCTGGACCCCGAGCAGAGATCGGCCGCCTGACCCGGCGACCGGCGGATGTTTGACAACTCGATAGAGAAGCCTCCCGCCGCGGAGGCGGCCGGGCCTTGCCGCTGCGGGGAAATCCCCGGAGCGGAGACACGAACGGCGGCGGTCCGGACGCTCGCCGAACCGCCGCCGCCGGTCTGTGCCTACTGGCCCTGCTGCGGGAACTGACCCTGCTGCGCCTGCGGTCCCGGCTGCGGGAACCCCTGCGGCTGGGACGGGTGCTGCGGGAACCCGGCCTGCGGAGCACCACCCTGCGAAGGGTGCGGCGGGTACCCCGGCGCCGCCTGCTGCTGGGCCTGGCCCTGTTCCTCCTGGGCCTGCAGCCGGAGCGCGTCCTCCTTCGGGATGCGGTTCTCGATCCCGCAGAACGTGCACTGCGCCGTGTACTTGACGCTGATCGGGAACAGCGGGATGAAGAACAGCGTGAACTTCGTGACCGCCTTGCGCACCGCGTGCGAAGCCGGGTTACCGCACCGGCCGCACAAGAACGTCGTCATCGCCAGCACGTAGATGCGCGTACGCCAGCCCCAGATCAGCATCGGTCTTCTCTCTTCCGTTTCTTCTTTCGCCGCGCAGCCTCGCACACCGTTGCCGGTTCCCGGGGCGGTTTTGCCGATCCCGTCCGGACCGACATCCGGCGAACCGGACATTCGGCCCGTACCGCAACGCCGGAGGCCGCGGAACCAGGGCCTGTATCGAAGTCGGTCAGAGCCATTCGTTGATCGCGGCGATGTGGACGGTGGCTTCGTAACGGCGGCGAGCTGGTCGTAGCGAATGGCCACGGCGCGGTGGCGGTTGAGCCGGTCGCTGCCCAAGACCCGGACAACGCCGGCATGTTCCGCCACGGCGCACCGGTCCGGACACGCCACCCCCAGCTCACCTGCTGGAGGCGACTTCGATACAGGCCCTAGCCTCGGGATTTCATGACTTGGTCGGCGACACGGGCCGGTAGTAAGACGGAGTGCCTGTCTCACAGGGCAAACTTGGGATTGCGAAGTCACAA